>CACCWT010000059.1 GCA_902549785.1 uncultured Pelagibacteraceae bacterium | reverse complement strand
ACTGAATGTACATCAGCAGGCAGTTTATTTTTTTTTCTTAACATTATGAATGGTTTTTTTAAAATGTAAGAAACAGCAGATGCAAAAACAAAACCACGTGATTCAATTGCAGCGATTTTATCTACCTTAAATTTTTTGGATCTCTCAACTATTTGATTTATTGACTCCTCAAAGGCGGTCTCATTCTTTATTAATGTGGTTATATCTCTAAATAAAATCCCTTTTTTAGGGTAATCTTTAATTGAGCGAATATAATCTTTTAAATCCATAATAGTTATTTATAATTCAGATATAATTACTTTTTACATGGCAAATAATAAATTAGCAATAATTGGTGGAAGTGGTCTTTACGATGTTGAGGAGTTTAAAGACAGGGAATTAATAGATTTAAACACTCCTTGGGGAAAACCATCAGATCAGATTTTAAAAGCAATTTATAAAGATAAAGAGGTTTATTTTTTACCAAGACACGGTAAAGGACACTTTATTTCACCATCAAACATAAATTTTAGAGCAAACATTGACTCATTAAAACAATTGGGTGTAACAGATATTGTCTCTGTCTCCGCAGTAGGTTCTTTGAAAGAAAATTTGCCTCCTGGTAAATTTGTTATTGTTGACCAATTTATTGACAGAACATTTGCTAGAAATAAAACCTTTTTTGATGATGAAATAGTTGCTCATGTATCAATGGCACACCCAACCTCTAAAGGCCTAATGAATGCATGTGAGTATGCAATAAAAAAAGAAGGAATAGATTATCAAATGGGAGGAACTTATGTGGTAATGGAAGGACCACAATTTTCAACTTTAGCAGAGTCAAATCTTTACAGATCATGGAAAGCAGATGTGATCGGAATGACAAATATGCCTGAAGCTAAATTAGCAAGAGAAGCAGAAATTAGATATGCATCTGTTTCAATGGTGACTGATTATGATTGTTGGCATCCAGATCATGAAAATGTTGATGTTCAACAAGTAATTAAAGTATTATTAAATAATGCTTCTAAAGCAAAAAGTATGATTAAAAATCTTATTGATAATTTTGAAACTCATATTGATCCGAATGATCCAACAAATAACTGTTTAGATGTTGCTATAATTACTGCTCCAGAAAAAAGATCACAAAAGACGAAAAACAAACTAAAAACAGTAGCCGGTAGAGTTTTAAACAAGTGACTGCAAAATTAACTGATAAGCAAATTTTAGATTATAAAAAAGACGGCGTAATTTTAATCAAGCAAGTTTTTTTGCCTTGGATTGAAAAACTTAGTAAGGGATTTCAAAAAGTATTAAATAAACCAAGTTCTCATGGAAGAGAAAATGTTTCAAAACAAGATGGAGGAAGATTTTTTGAGGACTATTGCAATTGGCAAAGAATAGAAGAATTTAAAGATTTTATTTTTAATTCACCAGCTGCAGAAATTGTTTCTCAATCAACTCAATCAAATAAAATTCAGGTGTTCCATGAGCATATTTTCTTAAAGGAACCTGGCACAAAAAAAGAAACTCCATGGCATCAAGATCTTCCATATTATTGTGTAGACGGAAATGATACAGGAAGTTTATGGATACCATTAGATAGTGTATCAAAAGATAACTCTCTAAAAGTTTTAAAAGGTTCCCACAAGTTGCCAATGTTAGTAAGACCTACTAAATGGTCAAATGATACGTTTTGGTATAAAAATAATAAGAGTTTTATAGACACTCCGAATATAGATAAAAATAATATTTTTAGTACAGAGATGGATGTAGGAGATGCAATATTATTTAATTTTAAAGCTTTACATTCATCTCCAGGAAATAGTGACAAAAAAAGTCGTAAAGCTTTTTCTGCAAGATTTATTGGAGACGACGTAAGATACATTGATAGAAAAGGAAAAACCTCTCCACCTTTTGCTGGAATAGATTTAAAACCAGGAGATAAAATGAGAAATGATTGGTTTCCAGTGGTTTGGAGTAACTAAATGAGAATAAATGGAAAAAAATATAGAACGATTTGGTATGAAGATGATGTAGTAAAAATAATTGATCA
>CACCWT010000058.1 GCA_902549785.1 uncultured Pelagibacteraceae bacterium | reverse complement strand
TGGAATTTGCCATCAGGTAAATTTAGAATACTTATCAAAAGTAGTTTGGAACGAAAAGTTTGACGATAAAGAGTATTTATTTCCAGACACACTAGTTGGAACCGATAGTCATACTACAATGGTTAATGGTTTATCAGTACTAGGTTGGGGAGTAGGAGGAATTGAAGCAGAAGCAGGTATGCTGGGACAACCTATATCAATGTTGATACCAGAAGTAGTTGGATTTGAAATTAAAAATAAGTTACCCGAAGGCACAACGGCTACTGATTTAGTTTTAACAGTGGTTAAAATGTTAAGAGATAAAGGTGTTGTTGGTAAATTTGTAGAATTTTATGGAGAAGGTCTAAAAAATCTAACATTAGCTGACAGAGCAACTATTGCAAACATGGCACCTGAGTATGGCGCTACTTGTGGATTTTTTCCAATTGATGATGAAACTTTAAAATATTTAGAATTTTCAGGAAGATCAAAAGAAAATATTCAAATCGTAGAAAAATATGCAAAAGAACAAAATTTGTGGGCAAGTGAAGAAGTTGTTTTCACTGATACTTTATCTCTAGATATGTCTACAGTAGTTCCAACAATTTCTGGACCAAAAAGACCTCAAGATAAAGTTCTTTTAACAGAGGCATCAAAAAATTTTATAAAAGTTTTTGAAGATATATGCAAAAAAACTGAACCTACAGTGGCAAAAGTTAAAGACTCAGATTTTGAAATAAAAGATGGAGATATATTAATAGCAGCTATTACATCATGTACGAATACCTCCAATCCAAATGTGTTAATTGGTGCAGGCCTATTAGCCAAAAATGCAATTGAAAAAGGCTTAACTGTTAAACCTTGGGTTAAAACTTCATTAGCACCTGGATCACAGGTTGTTACGGACTATTTAGAAAAAGCTGGTTTAAGCAAATATTTAGATGAGTTAGGTTTTAATTTAGTTGGTTACGGTTGCACCACATGTATTGGTAACTCAGGACCTTTGCCAGATAATATTACTGATGCTGTTAAAGAAAATAATTTATATGCAGTTTCAGTTTTGTCTGGAAATAGAAACTTTGAAGGAAGGATTTCTCCGCTAGTAAAAGCAAACTATTTAGCTTCACCTCCTCTTGTAGTAGCCTATGCAATTGCTGGGTCTATGAGAGTAGATTTGTATAAAGATCCATTAGGAAAAGATAACAAAGGCCAAGATGTTTACTTAAAAGATATTTGGCCAACCAATAAAGAGATAGAGGACACTCTTAAACAATCTCTGAACCCAGAAATGTTTGTAAATAGATATTCAAATGTCTCTGAGGGACCAGAGCAATGGCAAAAAATAAAAGTAGATAAAGGAAGTATTTATAACTGGGAAGAGAATTCTACTTATGTAAAAAAACCACCATTCTTTGAAAATTTACCAGATAAGCCAGAGGGATTTAAAGAAATAAAAGATGCAAGACCATTATTAATTTTAGGAGATATGGTAACAACAGACCATATATCTCCAGCTGGAACTATACAAAAAGAAAGTCCAACAGGTAATTATTTTATGAAACATCAAATTTTACCCAAGGATTATAACTCCTATGGAGCAAGAAGAGGAAATCATGAAGTAATGATGAGAGGAACGTTTGCCAATATTAGAATTAAAAATGAAATGGCTCCAGGAACAGAGGGAGGATTTACTAAATTATATCCTGAAGAAAAAGTAATGCCTATTTATGACGCTGTTGTTGAATACAAAAAAAGAGGAGTAGATTTAGTAGTATTTGGTGGAAAAGAATATGGAACCGGATCTTCAAGAGATTGGGCAGCAAAAGGCACAAAATTATTAGGTGTAAAAGCTGTAATTGCAGAAAGCTTTGAAAGAATACATAGGTCAAATCTAATTGGTATGGGGGTTTTACCTTTGCAGTTTATAGAAAAAATGAATAGACAAAATTTAAACTTAAAAGGCTCAGAATTAATTTCAGTATTAGGTCTTGAGAAAGGGATTAATCCTGGTGATCATTTAGAAGTTGAAATCAAATATGTGACAGGTGACGTTAAAAAAATTAAACTGTTATGCAGAATAGACACTAAAAATGAATTAGAATACTATAAAAACGGTGGTATTCTTCAGTATGTTTTAAGGAATATGATAAATGGATGA
>CACCWT010000057.1 GCA_902549785.1 uncultured Pelagibacteraceae bacterium | reverse complement strand
GCGAGATACCGAGCTAGTACTAAAATTTTAAATAAAGTAAATAAAATAACTAATCTACCAATAGTCGCAATTGGTGGAATTAATTCTACTAATTATAAAAATCTATTATTGAATAAAGCAAATTTTTTGGCTATTTCAGGCTACATTTGGAAAAATAAAAAACTTAAACCAGTAAAAGCAGTAAGGATATTAAGATGAAAATTAACGCAGGAGAAATCAGAGTTGGGATGCTTTTGGAGTATAAAAACGATTTATGGCAAGTTCTAAAAACCCAACATGTAAAACCTGGCAAAGGCGGTGCATTTGCACAAGTGGAAATGAAAAGTGTTGGTAAAAATACAAAATTGAATGAGAGATTTAGATCTAGTGAGACTGTTGAAAAAGCAAATTTAGAGGAAACAAATTTTAATTATCTATATTCGGATGAAAATAATTATTTTTTTATGGATGCAAAGACTTTTGACCAAATTGAAATTAAAAAAGATATTATTGGAGAAAAAGGTAAATTATTGAGAGAAAATCTTGAAGTTTCAGTTAATTTTTATAATGAAAATCCAATTTCAGTTACACTTCCTAATCAAATAAACTGTAAAATTATTTCAACTGATGCTGCATTAAAAGGTCAAACAGTCTCATCATCATACAAACCTGCTATACTTGATAATGGTATCAAAATTCAAGTACCTCCCTTCATAGAAGCTGAAGACGAAATAATATTAGATACTAGAACATTTGAATATGTAAAGAAAATTTAAAATGAATTCTATTTCTTCAAATTTAAATATTATGATTAAGGCTTGTGAGAAGGCATCAAAAGTAATAATTAGGGATTTTGGTGAAATTGAGAATTTACAAGTTTCCAAAAAAGGTCCACGAGATTTTGTAACTAAAACTGATAAAAGAGTCGAAGATATTCTTATAGGAGAGTTAGCTAAAACAAAAAAAAATTATTCATTTTTAACAGAGGAAACTGGAAAAATTGAAAATAAAGATAAAGATAAAATTTGGATAATCGATCCAATAGATGGTACAACAAATTTTTTGCACGGTATACCACACTTTGCAATTTCAATAGCTCTTAAAATAAATGGAGATTTACAATCAGCTATAGTATTTGACCCAATTAAGAACGAAATTTATTATGCTGAAAAAGATAATGGCGCTTTCTTTAATAATCACAGAATAAGAGTTTCAAATAAAAACAAACTAGATGATTGTTTATTTTCATCAAATTCAACTGGCATAAAATCAATATTTCCAAATTTGAATATGAGAAATTCAGGTTGTGCGGCACTAGACTTGGCATATGTTGGTTCTGGAAGATTAGATGGTTACTTTCATAACAAAATAAATTTATGGGATATAGCTGCAGGTATTCTTATTGTTAAGGAAGCTGGGGGTACAATAAATGATATCAGTAAATATAACTATGAAAATATAAATATAAGGGCAGCTAGTAGCAATATTTTTTCAAAAATGATGGAAAAATTAGATAAGTTTTAATTGTTTTTATTTAACTTTTTGCTATAAGACCGCCTATGAAAAAAAACATACATCCTAATTACCATAGTATAAATGTCGAAATGACTGATGGATCAAAATTTCAGACTAAATCTACATGGGGATCTGAAGGCGAGACACTTAAACTCGAGATAGACCCTAAATCTCACTCAGCTTGGACTGGGGGAAAACAAAAGATACTAGATAAAGGCAGAGTAAGTAAATTTAACAAAAAATTTCAAAACTTTAGATCAGAGGGCAAATAATGAATAATGCACCTTTGATGCCAATGGCTACAGCTGTCTGGTTGGTAGAAAATACTTCCTTGACCTTTAAACAAATCTCTGAATTTTGTAAATTACACGAAGTTGAAATCCAAGGAATTGCAGATGGTGAAGTTGCCAAAGGTATTGTTGGTTACAACCCAATAATAGCAGGACAACTAACAAAGGATGAATTAGAACTTTCGTCAAAAGATCCAAATAGACCTCTAGTTCTAAAAATAAATGAAATAGAAATTGAAGGTGATAAAGTTAAGTCTAAAAAGTATATTCCTCTTTCTAAAAGACAAGACAAGCCAGATTCTGCATTATGGCTAATTAAACATCATGCAAATTTAAAAGACTCTCAAATTTCAAAACT
>CACCWT010000056.1 GCA_902549785.1 uncultured Pelagibacteraceae bacterium | reverse complement strand
AAGAACTGCCATTACCAGTTTTTTCTGATCAAGAATATGCTGAAGAAATAAGACTAAAATATAGATTTCTAGATTTAAGGAGAAAAAAAATACATCAAAATATTATTTTAAGATCAAAAGTAATTTCTTTTATAAGAAATGAAATGCAAAAACTTGGTTTTTTAGAATTTCAAACTCCTATATTAACTTCATCAAGTCCAGAGGGTGCAAGAGACTTTCTTGTACCTAGTAGATTAAATCCTGGTAAATTTTATGCTTTACCACAAGCACCCCAACAATTTAAACAACTCATCATGGTATCTGGGTTTGACAAATATTTTCAAATAGCCCCATGTTTTAGAGATGAGGACGCAAGAGCAGATAGAAGTCCTGGAGAATTTTATCAATTAGATGTTGAAATGTCTTTTGTTGAACAAGAGGATGTCTTTGTTGTAATTGAAACTTTATTTCTAAAATTATTTAAAACATTCAGTAATAAAAAAATTCTTCATGAAAAGTTTCCAAGAATTACATATGAAGATGCAATGCTTAAATACGGGTCAGACAAACCAGATTTAAGAAATCCTTTAGAAATTTCAGATTTAACAATTATTTTTGAAAGAGAAGATGTAAAATTTGATATATTTAAAAAATTAGTGAAAAGTGGCTCACTAGTTAGAGCATTAGTTACCAAAAATACAAAGGATAAACCTAGAAGCTTTTTTGATAGTATTGATAGATGGGCAAAAGAGCAAGGTTCCTCTGGTCTAGCTTATTTTACATTGGAAAAAGATGATAAAATTAATGCCAAAGGACCAATTGGAAAATTTTTTTCAGAGAATGCATTATTAGAAATCATGAAACTAACAAATGCTAATATAGGTGATACGGTATTTCTTTCTTGTGGAAAGAAAAATGATGTAGAGAAAATATTAAGTGTTGCAAGAAATAAAATAGCTGAAGATTTAAATTTAATTGATAATGAAATATTCTCATTTTGTTGGA
Source organism: uncultured Pelagibacteraceae bacterium (assembly GCA_902549785.1). The sequence goes on along the minus strand of CACCWT010000056.1, from coordinate 1,180 downwards.
TTATTGACTATCCAATGTATGAGATTGATGAAACTACTAAAAAAATAAAATTTAGTCATAATCCATTCTCAATGCCTCAAGGTGAAATAAGTAAATTAGACTTATCCAATCCTTTAAATATTAAAGCCTACCAATATGATATTGTTTGTAATGGAATTGAGTTATCATCTGGTGCTATTAGAAACCATGTTCCTGAATTAATGTATAAATTATTTGAAATTGCAGGTTATTCTAAAAATGATATTAATAGTAAATTTAGTGGAATGATAAATGCCTTGAGTTATGGAGCGCCACCCCATGGAGGCATAGCCCCAGGAATTGATAGGATCGTTATGCTTTTAGCAAACGAAAAAAACATAAGAGAAGTTACCATGTTTCCAATGAATCAGAATGCACAAGATTTGATGATGAATGCACCATCTGAAATTTCAGATGATCAACTAAAAGAGTTAAATTTAAATATTAAAAAGAAAAAATAATTATTTCTTTCCTTTAAGATTAATTTTAATATCTGACAGATCTACTAATTTCTTTTTATAATTACTTCTTACAAATCCTTTGCTTGTAATATCTTTTACTAATTTCAAGAATTGAGTTTTATCTTCATTATTTTCATCTGTGTTAGTTTCATCTAAAGTATCAGGTCCTCCAATAGAAGGTGTATGAGCTAGATCTTCTCTATTTAGATATGATATTGCTAATTCTCTAAATATATAATCTAATATTGACGTAGCACTTAAAATTCTGTCATTTCCAAATACCTTTCCTGAGGGTTCAAATTTAGTATCTACAAAAGCATTAACAAATTCGTCTAAAGGAACTCCATACTGCAATCCAAGTGAAACAGCTATAGCAAAATTATTCATTGTAGCTTTTACTAGCTCACCTTCTTTACTTGTATCGATAAATATTTCACCTATCTTGCCGTCCTCGTACTCACCTGTATGCAGGTATACTTTATGATTACCAATCGACGCTTTTTGAATATAGCCTTTTCTTCTATCAGGCATACTAAATCTTTTACCATTATTATCTTTAATATTTTTTGTTAACATTTCTTGGTTAATTTTAAGACTATTCTTTTGCTCAGACTGAGGAAGCTCTTTTTCAACAACACTTATCTTGTTTTTTTCAATCTTTTCTAAATTTTTCGTCTTTCTATTATCTAGTTTTACGTCCA
>CACCWT010000055.1 GCA_902549785.1 uncultured Pelagibacteraceae bacterium | reverse complement strand
AATTAAAATATGTATCGCTTATGAGATAAATGGTAAAAAATATGATTACCTTCCAGCCTCAGTGGATGACCAATTTATGGCTAAACCAATCTACAAATCCTTTAAAGGTTGGAAATCTTCAACAGTGGGTATAAAAAAATTTGAAGATCTACCAGAAAATGCAAAAATTTATATAAAAGAATTGGAAAAGTTTGTAGAGACCAAAATTTCAAGTATATCTACTAGTCCAGAGAGAAATGATACAATATTAATTCAAGATCCTTTTAATCTTTAATTTGCTGGTAATAAGTTTTTGGATTTAGCAGAGTTAAGCATGTGCTTTTGAAGCTTTTCAAAGGCTTTGTTTTCTATTTGTCTTACTCTTTCTCTACTTATTTTATACTTTTTACTCAGATCGTCTAGAGTTATAGGATTATCAGTTAATCTTCTTGAGTATAAAATCTTTTTTTCTCTTTCATTTAAAATTTTAATTGAGTCTTGAAGTAGATCTTTTCTTTGTTCCATTTCATCATTTTGCGCAATTTTTAATTCATGATCCATATCATTATCTACTACCCAATCTTGCCACTCATCTCCGTCTTCACCTATTGGTGCATTTAAAGATTGTTCTTTACCTGAAAGTCTTCTATTCATAGAAACAACCTCATTTTCACTTACAGAAAGTCTCTTGGCTATATCTTCAACGTGTTCTTTCCTAAGATCTCCCTCTGACCTAGGTGCTATTTGGTTTTTTATTTTTTTGAGATTAAAAAACAGTTTTTTTTGGGCAGTGGTAGTTCCTATTTTAACTAAGCTCCAGGATCTGAGTATGTATTCTTGTATTGAAGCTTTAATCCACCACATTGCGTATGTTGCCAATCTAAACCCTTTTTCTGGTTCAAATTTTTTTACAGCTTGCATCAATCCTACATTTCCCTCTGAAATCATCTCATTAAGTGGTAAACCATAGCCTTTATAACCCATTGCTATCTTTGCAACTAGTCGCAGGTGGCTAGTTACAAGTTTTTCAGCTGATTTTACATTTCCAGTTGATTGCCAGTTTTTGGCTAACATGTATTCCTCCTCAGCAGCAAGCATTGGAAATTTTTTGATTTGAGCAAGATAAGAAGCTAATCCAGCTTCACTTGATAGTGCAGGCAAATTATGAGTATTATTATTCATGAAGAATATTTATTTAATAAATAAATAATTTTTTACAATATGTTTATTTGCAAGTAATTCTTAGCTTTTTTAAGATATTATTTAACTCTTCAGGTAATTTAGAGAAAAATATCATTTTTTTTGAGGTTCTGGGGTGTAAAAAGCCAAGTGTTTCTGCATGTAAGAATTGTCGATTTAAATTTAAAATAGCATCTTCCAAAATAGAGTCAATTTTACTAATTTTTTTATATCGCTTTTTATATTTTTGATCGCCAAGAATATTATTACCTCTGTGACTCAAATGTACTCTAATTTGGTGAGTTCTGCCAGTTTCAAGTCTGCACTCCACCAGACTAAATGTTGGTATTTTATCATTTTCAAATATCTCGATTGTTTTATAATTCGTGATTGATTTTTTTCCTTTGGCAAAACTTGCCTCCATCATTTGTCTATTTCGCGAACTTCTAGTTATTAAAGTTTCTATTCTACCTTTAGATGGTCGTAACTTGCCCCATACTAGAGCTTTATAAACTCTTGATACGGTATGATCAGAAAATTGATTTGATAAATTTTCGTGTGCTTTATTATTTTTTGCAACTACAATTAGGCCTGAAGTATCTTTATCGATACGATGAACAATTCCTGGTCGCATTTCATCTCCCAAATCTGATAAATTATGTCTATTATAATTAATAAGTGCGTTAACAATTGTTTTTTTAAAATTTCCAGCTCCAGGATGAATAGAAATACCAGCAGATTTATCGATAATAAATAAATCTTCATCTTCAAATACTATATTAAGATTGTAATCATAAGGTTCTAATAAAGTTTTTTGAGGTTCTGGTATTTGAAATAAAACAGAGTCCCCATAAAAAACTTTTTTTGATGGTTCGATTATTATTTTATTATTTAATTTCATTTTTTTTTTAAGTATTAAATTTTTTATTTTTGTTCTGCTAAGGTTTTTGTTTTTTTTATTTATATATTTGTCTATCCTTAATCCATCACTATTTTTATCAACTATAAATGTATTAATTTGCTGAAATTTCACAGGATTTTTACAATTTATTTAATTCTTCGTAGACTTTGTAAGCTTTATTTTTCATTTCACTTTTGTGTGCAATTTCTAAATTATTATTTTGAATAATATTTAAATCAATATTAGCAAGAATTTCTTCATTATTTATTATTTTATCTAAATAATATTTTGGTT
>CACCWT010000054.1 GCA_902549785.1 uncultured Pelagibacteraceae bacterium | reverse complement strand
TTAGTAAAAATTTAGCCTTTAAATGTATAAATGCATTCTTAAATACTAAGTTTGAGGGTGGAAGGCACTTAAAAAGAGTTAAAAAAATATAAAAATTATGTCAAGTGAAACAAAATATTTAAATAGTGAGTACAAAGACTTTTTTGAAAAAAGTTTATTAGATAGTGATCCTGAAATTTATAAAGCCGTTAATGATGAGTTGGTTCGTCAACAAAATCATATTGAATTAATTGCATCTGAAAATATCGTATCTCAAGCTGTTCTAGAAGCTCAAGGTTCAATATTAACAAATAAATATGCCGAAGGCTATCCAGGCAAAAGATACTATAATGGTTGTGAACATGTGGATGTTGCGGAACAATTAGCTATAGATAGACTTAAAGAATTATTTAATTGTAAATTTGCTAACGCTCAACCTCATTCAGGAGCGCAGGCAAACGGTGCTGTGTTTTTAGCTTTGTTAAAACCTGGTGATACTTTTATGGGAATGAGCCTGAATTCAGGAGGACATATTACTCATGGTTTAAAAATTTCTATGTCAGGAAAATGGTTTAATGCAATTGGATATGAAGTTGATAAAGAATCTGAACTTATTGATTATGATAATGTTGAAAAACTTGCACTTGAACACAAACCTAAACTTATAATTGCTGGTGGTAGTGCTTATTCAAGAGTAATTGATTTTAAAAGATTTAGAGAAATAGCTGATAAAGTTGGAGCATACCTAATGGTTGATATGGCTCATTTTTCTGGTTTGGTTGCTGGTAAGGGATATCCAAATCCATGTGACTATGCTCATGTAGTTACATCTACTACTCATAAAGTTTTTAGAAGTGCAAGAGGCGGAATTATATTAACCAATCATGAAGATCTATCTAAAAAATTTAATACTGCAGTTTTTCCTGGATACCAAGGAGGACCACTTATGCACATCATAGCTGCCAAAGCAGTTGGATTTAAAGAAGCATTAAAACCAGAATTTAAAAATTATATAAAAACAGTTTTAGCAAATGCAAAAATTTTAGCTGAGACTTTAAAAAATAATGGTTTTAAAATTTATTCAGGTGGAACTGATACACATCTGATGTTAGTTGACTTAAGACCTTTTAATGTAAAAGGCAATGTTGCTGCAGAAAGCCTTTCTAGAGCCAATATTACATGTAATAAAAATGGTATTCCATTTGACACAGAAAGCCCAATGATAACATCTGGTATTAGACTTGGATCGCAGGCCGCTACAACAAGAGGATTTGGGTTAAAAGAATTTCAAATAGTAGGTGATTTAATAACAAAAACTATTAAAGGGCTAGCTGAAAACCCTGAAGATAACTCTAAAACTGAAGATGAAGTAAGAAAAGAAGTTGTAAGTCTTTGTTCTAATTTTCCTATCTATAAACACTTAGGCTAAATTAACTTATGATTTGTCCATGCAGCAAAAAAGGTGACACTTCAGTTGTTGACTCAAGACCAACAGAAGATGGAACTGCAATTAGAAGGAGAAGACTTTGTAGCTGTGGTGAAAGATTTACAACATTTGAAAGAGTTCAATTTAGAGAACTTACAGTAGTCAAAAAAAATGGAAGAAAATCATCTTTTGATAGAGAAAAACTTTCAAAATCAATTTATGTCGCCTTAAAGAAAAGACCTATTGATACTGAGACAACAGAAAAATTTATCTCTAAAATTAGTAGATCATTGGAAGAATTAGGGCAGAGCGAAATTTCATCTAATACGATTGGCACAATGGTTATGGAGGGTTTAAAAGAGCTTGATCCTGTAGCATATGTCCGATTTGCATCAGTCTATAGAAACTTCAGAGAAGAAAAAGACTTTGTTCAATTTGTGGATAGAATTGATGTCTTTAAAAAAAGATAATTATAAATCGTTAGATAAAAAAATTATGAACTTTGCTATAAACTTAGCAGAGAATAATAAGTATTTAACTGGGACAAATCCATCTGTTGGATGTGTAATTGTAAAAAATAATAAAATTTTATCTTTTGCAACGACTAATAATGGTGGAAGACCACATGCTGAAAGCATTGCTTTAAACAAAAATAAATTTAACAAAGGGACATCACTTTACTCGACACTTGAACCCTGTTCTCATTACGGGTTAACACCTCCATGTACAAATGTAATAATAAAAAATAAGGTCAAAAAAGTTTATTATTCAATTGAGGATAAAGATTTACGAACTTTTAATAAAACCAAAAAAATTTTAAATTCTAAAAAAATAGTTGCAATATCAGGACTTCAAAAACGAAACGTTAAGAAACTTTATAATGAATATAATTATATAAGATCTAACAAAGCCCCTTATATAATTGGTAAAATTGCAAGTTCATCAAATTTAAATATTTTAAGAAATAATTCACCGATAACAAATGAACATTCAAGAAATGTTTCGCATATTTTAAGATTTCAAAAT
>CACCWT010000053.1 GCA_902549785.1 uncultured Pelagibacteraceae bacterium | reverse complement strand
TCAGTTAACTTTTTGGTCTAAAAATTCTTAAGGGGGAATATGACTGATCTAGAAAAGCATGTTAATCAACCAGGCAGAGCCAAACTGGTTAAACAAGTAAGAGCTAAAATAAACGAACTTAAAATTGATTATATTTTTTTTCAATTCATATCAGTAACAGGAAGAGTTGTTGGTAAAGGAATTCCTGCGGATCATTGGGAAAGAACTTGTGAAAAAGGTTTTCAGTTAGTTTATGGAGCAACTGCAAATTTATTTTTAGATCGTCACAATAACTATATTGGATATGGTCCTGAAGCAAAAGAGCTTGTAGGTATTCCAGATCCAGAGACTTTTTGTCAATTACCTTGGGATAAAAAAGTGGCTCGTGTATTTGTTACTTGTTTTAGGAACAGAGAAGAAAGAGAAAATCCAGGTGGACATCTTACATCTGATTGCAGAGGAAATTTAAGAATAATCGCTAAAGAATTTAAGAAAAAACATGGTTACCAACTCAGAGTAGGAACGGAGCCAGAAATGATGTGGTTAACTAGAAATGAGGATGGAACTCCAACAGGGAAAGGGTTCTCTAAACCTTATTGTTATCACATAGATCAATTTGAATCTTTAAGACCTGTATTTATGAGAGTTATGGAGTACGCGAGAGCTATGGGTTTTGACATGATACAGGGTGATCATGAGGATGCACCAGGACAATTAGAATTAAACTGGACGTATGACGATGTTTTAAGAAATGCAGACAGATTATCTACTTATAGACAAATTTGTGCACAGGTTGCGAGAGAGTTTAATTTGATTGCTTGCTTTATGACTAAACCGTTTATGGGAGTTTCTGCAAGTGGTTGTCATACAAATATGTCTTTATGGACTGGTGGAAAAGATAAAGTAAATAAATTAGGCCATAAATCTTTACCAGGTATGGATGAAGTGTTTACTTATGTTGAAGGTGGAACAAATACTTTTATGCCTGATACAAAAGATGTTCAGCTGCCAGGTAAAATCGGCTTAAAATCAATTGGTGGTGTAATGAAACACCTTCCAGCTTTAACTGCTATTGGATCATCTACCGTAAATTCTTATAGAAGATTATGGGATCAAGGTTTTTGGGCACCAGTTTATGCTGACTGGGGATATCAAAATAGAACTTGTGGTCTAAGAGTTTCAGCTCCAGGAAGATTTGAGTACAGATCAGTAGACTCAATGCATAACCCTTACTTAATGGGAGCAGGTTTATTAAAAGCTTTTGATGATGGAATTAAAAATAATATTGATCCTGGAAAACCAGAGTCTAGAAATATTTATGAAGCTCAGAAGGCTGGAAAAAACGTTAAAAAATTACCATTAAGTCTTGGTGAAGCATTGGATCGTTTAGCTGAGGATAAAGTTATTCAATCGGCAATGCCAGATGAAATGTATAAAATATTTCATTGGTACAAAAATGATGAGTGGGAGAGATTTCTTGGTGCAACAACTCAATGGGATCTTGATACTTATCTGGATTGTTTACCATAAGGAATAATTATAGGAGAGAAAAACAATGTGCGGAATTGCGGGACTAATTCATAGAGGAAAATCTTCAAACGTAGGTCAAGAACTTCAAGGAATGCTTCAAGCATTAAAGCATAGAGGTGAAGATTCTACTGGTTATGCTCTTTATGGAGATACAGATGGTCAAAACTTTATTATGCGATTTAAGGTTGGTGAAAATGTTGGTGAAGGTAGTTCATCAGTAATGGAAGATGTATCAGTTTATGATGAGAGAAAAAAAATTGTTGATAGTTATCTTTCTCAAATGGGAGCAAAGATTGTTAAGGAAGAAAGAATACTGCCCTATTCACTAAGATATGAAATTGACTATGATAAAGGAGATTTGCTTGAATTTTCACAAAAAATAGAGAGCATTCCTGGAGTTGAAATCCTATCAATGGGAAAATCCCTAGAAGTTATTAAAGATTTGGGTAACGCAAAAACTGTTTGTGATAGATACAATTTAGGAGATCTTGTTGGTACTCACGCAATTGGACATGCTAGAATGGCAACAGAGTCTGGCGTAGACATTAAATCTGCTCACCCATTTTGGGGCTACCCTTTTAGCGATGTTTCAGTTGTGCATAATGGTCAATTAACTAACTATTGGAATAATAGAAGAATTTTAGAAAACAAAGGAATGAGATTTATGTCAGAGTGTGACTCTGAATTGATTGCAGTATACTTAGCAGAAAAAATGAGAAATGGAGCTACACTTGAAGAGGGTATGAAAGATAGTTTATCTGGACTTGACGGAGTATTCACTTACTTTGTTGCAACAAAAAATTCACTTGGGATGGCTAAAGACACTATGGCAGCAAAACCATTAGTTTTATATGAGTCAGATGATTTAGTTGCAATGGGATCAGAAGAAATAGCAATCAGATCTGTTCTTCCTCAAGAAATTGATACTTATGATCCATTTGATGGAGAGGTTAAAGTATGGCAAATTTAAAAACAACTGAGAAAAAAACAAAAGCTCAATCAA
>CACCWT010000052.1 GCA_902549785.1 uncultured Pelagibacteraceae bacterium | reverse complement strand
ATTAAAATTAAATTTTTTTTGATTTATACCTTTCGTATTTGTTTCTATTTTAAATAAACTTCCTGAGAATTTAAATTTTTTAATTTCACTTTTTTTCATACCTTTTAAGGCTGAAGTTACAAATAATTCTGAATTATTTTTACCACCAAATGCACAGTTTGTTATATTTTTTGCGGGTAATTTTACTTTATGTAGTATTTTTCCAGATTTACTAAAAATTGAAATACATGCTCCGTGAAAATGACAAACCCAAAGATTTTTATTTTTGTCTAAAGTCATTCCATCAGGTACACCTTGATTCTTTGTAAATTTTTTAAATACAATTTTTTTGGTAATATTTAAATTTTTATTTATTTTAATTTTATAAATAGTTTTTTTCCTACTATCTGTATGATAAAAATTATTGCTATCTATAAATGCTGGACCGTTTGTTATGTAATAAGCGGTATCAACTTTTTTTAAATTTAATTTTTTATCAAGGCAATATAATGATCCATTTTTCAAATTTCTTTCAGGATTATCCATAGTGCCGAACCATAATCTACCTGATGGATCTGTCTTACCATCATTAATACGATTTGTTTTTATGTCTTTTTCTATATAAATTGACTTTAAAATTTTTTTCGTTTTTAAGTTTAAAATTCTTAACTCACCCTGAAGACCTAATATAAAAATGTTATTCTTAATATGTGCTAGAAAACCTATCTCTTTATTAATTTTAATTATTTTGCTTTTATTATTTTTTATATTTAAGATATGTATTCTTTTTTTTTTTATATCAGTAAAATATATCGATTTATGTTCTCTTACCCATAGTGTTCCCTCACCTAATATACATTTAGCGTTCCACAAAACTTCAGGTTTTGAGGTTTTTATTTTAATCATTGTATTCGTATTTTTTTATGAAATCTTTATTTGGATTAATTCCAATCCCTATATTTTCTAATGGAGATGCGAACCCATTTTTATTTTTAACTTGATCTAAAATTGAAAATTTTTCCTCTGCTAAATCAGTTATGAAAATATTTTTTTCTGTTGTATCAAACTCTAACATAGACTTTGTCGGAAATAGTCCACCTGGCATATTGGGTAATGTTGTTAGCAAATGAAGATTAACTGCCACACTTATAGCTGAACCCCATACATGATTTACTATTGGAATAAAATTAGACTGCGCTAACGCTGATACTTTTAAATATTCAGTAATTCCACCTAAACCACAAACCTCTGGTTGAGCTATATCAATACAATTATTTTTTATAAGTTGGTTCCAACCATATTTTGTAAACTCTGCCTCACCTCCAGCAATATTAGTCTTTAATTTTTGTTTAAGTTCTTTGTAACTTTCATAATCTTCTGGAGCAACAGGTTCTTCAAACCAGTAAATATTCATCTCATCTAATCCTCTTCCAACATACAATGCATCATTTTTATTATAAGCATGATTTGCGTCCACCATAAGTTTAAATTCAGATCCGATTACATCTCTTACAGCACTAACTAACTTTAAATCTTCTTTAGGACCCATGCCGATTTTCATTTTCATAGCTTTAAAATTTTTTTCTTTTATTTGACTAGCCTCATTTTTGAACAATTCACAAAGTTCATCGACTGTTTTTTTTTGCAACATCATTCCGTACCCATAAACTGGAATTTTATCATTAGTTTTACCTCCTAGTAGTTGATAAAGAGGTAAATTAGATTTTTTTGCCAATATATCCCACAATGCTATATCAATTCCTGACAATGCTTGAATTGGCATTCCCTTTTGACCACTGTCTCTGAGTAAATTGTATACTTTGTGCCAAATATTCTCTTTTTTAAGTGGATCATCTCCTTTTATTAAAGGTTGAATAACTTTTTCTACAATATATTTATTTGCAAGAGCTATATTTCCAGGTCCAAAACACTCTCCCCAGCCTGTGATTCCTTCATCAGTCTCTACTTCAACTAAATGGGCAGTTCTATGTTTGTAATATTGTTGTGAGTATCCTAGTTCTTTGTCTAACTCATATCTAAGTACATGACTTTTGATTGAGGTTATTTTCACAAATTTTAAACAGCAACTACTTTAGAGTTCTGTTCTCCTAAGTTCTCTATTGATAGTTTCATTTGGTCACCTGCTTTCAGAAATACTTGTGGTTTTCTACCCATTCCAACTCCTGGAGGTGTTCCAGTTGTGATTATATCCCCTGGTTGTAATGACATAAATTTACTTACATAAGATACAATGATATCAACGTTAAAGATCATAGTACTTGTATTTCCCGTTTGCATTCTCTCACCATTTACATCCAACATCATTTTTAAATTATTTATGTCTTTAATCTCATCCTTAGTTACTAGGTAAGGTCCAGTAGGGCCAAAAGTATCGTGAGATTTACCTTTAACCCATTGTCCCATTTTCTCAATTTGCCATTCTCTTTCACTAACATCGTTTACTAAACAATATCCTAAAATATGATCTTGTGATTGGTCTTCTGAAATATGTTTAGCCTCTTTTCCTATTACAATTCCAAGTTCAACTTCCCAATCTAGTTTTTTTGATCCTGAAACTATTTCCACATCATCATTAGGACCACACATTGAACTAGTAGCCTTCATAAACATAATTGGTTCTTTTGGAATATCA
>CACCWT010000051.1 GCA_902549785.1 uncultured Pelagibacteraceae bacterium | reverse complement strand
TTATTAATTTTTTTACACTCCTCAGCACATGGGACACATGGCTTGGCTGATTTATTGTAATTAACATCAGACATAAATTTTTTTTTAGTCCTCAATGTTATTTCCAACCTGCAGCTGTCATTACTTCTAATGCATCCGCTTGCTTAGCTCCATAACTAGCAACGCTTGTGGTTAAATCTTGTTTAAAATCTAAACCTAAGTTGTTTACTACTAATGGGTTTGGTGAAACACCTGCAATCATCGGAAACTCAAAAGTATTATTAGTGAAATGTTCTTGTGCTTCTGGTGATAACAAATAATCTACAAGTGCAATTGCATTAGCTTTATTTGGAGCACCTTTAACTAGAGCAGCACAACTAATGTTCATATGTGTTCCTCTATCGTTTTGATTAGGAAAAAATGCTTTAACTTTTTTAGCAGCTGCTTGTTGTTCTGCGCCTTTGTTCCCAGATAACATCAAAGCTAAATAGTATGTGTTTGCAACTGCAATATCTGCTTCTCCTGCTGCAACTGCCATAATCTGAGCTCTATCATTACCTTTTGGATCTCTAGCCATGTTAGCAACAACACCTTTTGCCCACTCTCCAGCAGCTTTTTTTCCATTATTTTTTACTAATGATGCTACTAAAGATTTGTTGTAAATATTGCTAGATGCTCTTATTGCAATTCTACCTTTCCATTTAGGATCAGCCAGACTTTCATAAGTTAATCCGGATAATTCTGCACCACTAACTCTTTCTGGAGCGTAATAGACTATTCTAGCTCTCTTAGCTACACCAACCCAGTGAGTTGTTCTAAAGTTTTTCGGAACTGAAGATTTGATAGTTGATGATACTAACCCTGATTGTGTCATACCTTTAGCTTTAAAAGCACCACATCTTCCTGCATCTGCTGTAATGTATAGATCGGCAGCTGAGTCTGCGCCTTCCTCGATCATTCTTTTTTCTAAAGCTCCAGCTTTACCGTTAATTAAATTTACTTTAATTCCAGTTGCTGCAGTAAATTTGCTATAAAGTTCAGCGTCAGCTTTATAATGTCTAGCATTGAATATATTAACCTCATTTGCTATCGCAAAACTTGAAACAAATAAGGATAGAATTAATGCTGAAATTGATATTTTTTTCATTTATCTCTCTTTATCTTAATTATTAATTAATTTATAATGATTTTGAGAATTATTCGCAATGATAATGATTATCAATCTCAATAGTGTCGCACTTAATTGTTATGTATTTAAGGGTTTTTTAAGACTTAAACTCAGAAATTTTACTATAAAGAAAATTTCTGAAAGTTGTAACTCTAGCCACGTTTTTAAGAGATTCTGGAAAAACGAAATGAGCCTCTGTAATCGGACCTTCAACGCTGGGTAGAACTTTAATAACATTTCTCGATAATGAGACTAAATAATCTGGAAGAGCCGCAAGGCCTACTCCACTTTCGACTGCTAATAGTAAACCCATAACGCTATTTACCTTCATAACAGGTTTTCTCTTTTTATTATCTTTTACTCCAAGTTTTAATGCCCAATCTGGATTAAATACTGGTGATGGTGCTCCTCTACCAAATGATATAAAGTTGTGCTTGCTTAAATCATTTATAGATTTAGGCATACCATGTTTTTCAAGATACTTATTTGAGCCATATATATGGTAATTTATGTCCATTAGTTTTCTTTGAATATAATTAAGTTGCTTTGGTCTTCTCATAAATATTCCGATATCGGCTTGTCTTGTGCTTAAATCTAACTCTTTATCGTCAAAAATTAATTCTATTTCAATTTCTGGATTTAATTGCATAAACTCTTGAATTCTCGGGGTTAACCAGTGAGTACCAAAACTTCTAACAGTTGTAATTGTTAGTTTTCCAGTTGGTTTATGTTTTTGATCTCCCAAAGTTGTTTCTACTTCTTTAAGTTTACTTATAACTTCATGTGCAGTTTTATAAACATATTCACCATTTTCTGTAAGCGTTAATCCTCTTGCATGTCTTTCAAATAGCTTTACTTTTAAATCTTCTTCTAAAGATTGAATTTGTCTACTAATTGCAGATTGGCTTAAATTTAAAATTACAGTAGCACTTGTAAAACTACCAGCTTCAGCTACTGCATGAAAAATTTTTAATTTATCCCAATCCATTATTTATTTACATCCACTAGAATTCTATTTTTCAATTTTCCTTCAAGCATTTCCGGAAATACAGTCAATAGTTCCTCAAGCCCAACTGTTTTAATTGATTTTTCTATAACGCTAAAATCTACTAAACTTGGAACTTCACCCCATACAAACTCTTTTCTTTTGTTGCTTACATTAACTGAGTCAACGCCCCACAGTTTTACAGCTCTGATATAAAAAGGAACTACAGATGTATTTAATTTGTTAGTTCCACTTGCATTACCACAGACAGCTACAATTCCTTTTAATCTTGTTTGAGATATTGCATTTGCTAAAATATTTCCACCTACAGTGTCAACAACACCATCCCAAGTACCTTTACCAATTAACCTTGGTTCACCTTCAAATTCTTTACGATCTAAAACAGTTTTTGCACCTAATTCTTTTAAATAATCAGCTTTTTCAGGTTTTCCTGTTATAGCAGTTACATTGCATCCCATTTTCGAAAGAATATTTACAGCAACCATCCCTACACCACCTGTTGAACCTGTTACAAGGACATCGTTCACTTTACTTTGTAGCAATAA
>CACCWT010000050.1 GCA_902549785.1 uncultured Pelagibacteraceae bacterium | reverse complement strand
TAATAGTATTTTCATTTGAAATTAAATTACTTTCATCTCGAAGTTTAATCACGATAGATGCTCCCGAAAGACCTTTTGCAACGTAATCATTTGCATCTCCCTTTAATATTAGTTTAAGTCCTTTAACACCGAAGGCACCAAAAGATTGACCAGCAGAACCTTTAAAGTTAATAGCAAAAGTATCTTTCCCTAATTTATTATTTCCAAATTTTTTATAGAGATTATATGAAATTCTTGTTCCAACAGCTCTATCTGTATTTTCAATTGAATAAACATTTTCTAAAGGCAATTTTCTGTTAATTAAACTTTCTATCTCAGGCCAAATTTTTTGGTCTAAAGTATCTGGTACTTTATTTATAATAGGAGTTTCACAATATCTTTTGTTTATGCCTGGATCAGCTTGAACAAATAAAGGATTTAAATCTAGGTCATCTAAATTCGGTGATCCTTTACTGACTTGTCTTAGTAAATCTGTCCTTCCGATTACTTCATTTAAATTTTTAAATCCTAAACTTGATAAAATTTCTCTAACTTCTTGAGCTATAAAAGAAAATAGATTTACTATTTTATCTGGAGTACCAGTAAATTTTTTTCTTAATTCATCATCTTGAGTACAAACTCCAACTGGACATGTATTAGAATGACATTGTCTCACCATAATACAACCCATTGCAACTAGCGCTGTTGTTGCTACGCCAAATTCTTCGGCTCCCATCATTGCAGCTATTACGACGTCTCTTCCTGTTTTAATTCCTCCATCTGTTCTTAATGTAACTAGGTGTCTTAATTTATTTAAAGTTAATACTTGATTTGCCTCTGTTAGTCCCATTTCCCATGGAATACCAACATATTTAACGCTTGTTTGTGGAGTGGCACCTGTCCCACCATTATGACCTGAAATTAAAATTATATCTGCTTTTGCTTTAGCTACACCTGCAGCAATTGTTCCTATACCTGAAGAGGCAACTAATTTTACACCAACTCTTGCCTTTGGATTAATCTGCTTTAAATCGTAAATAAGTTGAGCTAAGTCTTCAATTGAGTAAATATCGTGATGTGGTGGTGGCGATATTAAGGTTACTCCAGGCGTAGAATGTCTTAGTCTTGCAATTTCCTCTGTTACTTTAAATCCTGGTAATTGACCACCTTCTCCAGGTTTGGCTCCTTGAGCAATTTTGATTTCAATCTCATTACAATTATTTAAATAGTTAATAGTTACTCCAAATCTTGCAGAAGCAATTTGTTTTACTCTAGAATTTGCGCTATCTCCATTATCTAATACTTTAAATCTCTCTTCATCTTCTCCACCTTCTCCACTACATGAAGCTCCTTTAATTCTGTTCATCCCCATGGCAAGTGTTTCGTGCGCTTCTTTTGATAAGGCTCCATGAGACATGCTTCCACTTCCAAATCTTTTCATGATTTCAGTTATTGGCTCAACTTGATCAATATTAATTGCCTGTTGATTTTTAAAATCAATTAAATCTCTTAAACTAATTGGTTTTAAACCATAAATACCCTTAGTATATTTTTTATAAGTTTCATACGAATTTGAGCCTACGGCTGCTTGTAAAAGATGAATTAATTTTCCTTGATATTGATGAGTTTCACCATTTTTTCTATATCTGTAAATTCCACCAATTGGTAAAATATTAGAGTGAATATCAAATGCATCTTTATGTATGGATCTTATTTTTTTTTCAATACCAGTTAAACCTATTCCAGAAATTTTAGATAATACTCCTGGAAAATAATCTTTTACAATTGTTCTGCTCAATCCAACAGTTTCAAAATTACATCCACCTCTATATGAACTTAAAACTGATATACCCATCTTTGACATTATTTTTAATAGTCCAAGATTTACTGATTTTATATATCTACCCACGCACTCATCAAATGAGAAATTCCCAAAAAGCTTTTTTGAATATCTTTGATGTAAACTATCAAATGCTAAGTAAGGATTGACCGTTGTTGCTCCAACACCTATTAATGTTGCAAATGAATGGGTATCTAGAGCATCTCCTGTTTGTACATTAATTGATGCATAGCCTCTTAAGCCTAATTTTATTAAATGAGTATTTATTGCACCAATGCATAGCAGCATTGGCATTGGTAATTTTGTTTCAGATATATTTTTATCAGACAAAATAAGTTGAGTATTGCCTTCTCTAACCGCTTTTTCAGCGTTATTTTTTAATAATTCAATAGCCTCTTCTAAAGTTTGATCAGTATTAAATGTGCAATCTAAAATTTTATAATTATCTCCAAAATACTTTATAAATTTTTCAAACTGAGTGTTTGATAAAATTGGACTATCTAAAACATAAATATTTTCCTCTGTAAGATTAGAAAAATCTAGTATGTTTCCTAAATTTCCAAACCTAGTTTTCAAGCTCATCACTTTATTCTCTCTAAGTGAATCTATAGGGGGATTGGTTACCTGACTAAAATTCTGTCTAAAATAATGATAAAGAGGCCTATATTTATCAGATAAAACTGCAAGTGGAGTGTCATCTCCCATGGACCCAGTTGCTTCTTTAGCTTCCTCAGCCATTGGATGCAAAATTAACTCCAAGTCCTCAAGACTATAACCGAAACAATGTTGAATCTTTTTTAAATCAGCACCTGAAAACTCACTTTTTTCATTTTCTATAGTTAATGATTTATCTAATTCAATTATTTGATTATTGAAGTGTTTGTATTCTTTAGACAAATAATTCTTTATTTGATTGTTTGTATAAACTTTTCCTTTTTCAATTCTTACTCCTAATATTTCACCCGGTCCCAATCTTCCTTTTGAAACAATTTTCTTCTCATTTAGGTCAATCATTCCTGTCTCAG
>CACCWT010000049.1 GCA_902549785.1 uncultured Pelagibacteraceae bacterium | reverse complement strand
AAAGTAACCAAATTATATATAATAAAAACCTTATAAAACACAGCTATAATGAGGGATATTCCCATAATTTCTAATGAAGTTAAACATTGCGTTTTATAATTTTTTTTGTATTACATTGACCCCATAAATATATTTAACAAAGGAACTAATGAACTCATCAACAGAAACAATACTTTTATACATTATAGCAGCTGGAATTATATCAATCATTTACGGTTTTTTTACAGGTCGAAATATTTTAAACTCAAGTTCTGGTAATGCTAAAATGATTGAAATAGCTTCAGCTATTCAAGTCGGTGCTCGTGCATATTTAAACAGACAATATAAAACTATAGCAATAGTTGGGGTAGTTGTTTTGATTATTATTTCTGTTGCATTTAGTCCTTTAGTAGGTCTAGGTTATTTAATTGGAGCTGCATTATCTGGAATTGCTGGCTATGTTGGAATGCTTGTTTCGGTCCAAGCCAATGTGAGAACTGCCGAAGCTTCAAGAAAAAGCCTAGCAAACGGTCTCTCAATTGCTTTTAAGTCAGGAGCCGTAACTGGAATGTTGGTAGCCGGATTAGCTCTGTTGTCAATTGCAGTTTATTATTATTTTCTTGTTAAGATTGGTATAGATGAAAGAGAAATAGTTAATGCTTTAGTTGCGCTTGGTTTTGGAGCTTCTCTAATTTCTATTTTCGCAAGATTAGGTGGAGGAATTTTTACAAAAGGTGCAGATGTTGGTGCCGATTTAGTTGGAAAAGTAGAAGCAGGTATACCTGAGGATGATCCTAGAAACCCAGCTGTAATCGCTGATAATGTTGGAGATAATGTTGGAGATTGTGCAGGTATGGCAGCAGATTTATTTGAAACTTATGCTGTAACAATTGTTGCTACAATGGTTCTCTCGTCAATATTTTTTATTGGAGACTTCAGCATGATGATTTATCCTTTGGCTATTGGTGGTGCATGTATACTTACATCTATATTAGGAACTTTTTTTGTAACGCTCGGAAGTGATAAAAATATAATGAAGGCTATGTATAAAGGATTTGTCATAACTGCCATAAGTTCTTTAGTTATCTTATATCCAATTACTAAACATGTAATTGGTTTTACTACTGAGTACATTGTTAACGATAAATCATTTACTGGATTAAGCTTATATTTTTGTGGAATAATAGGTCTTGTTATAACAGGATTAATTATATGGATTACTGAATATTATACAGGTACAGATTACAGACCAGTTAAAAGTGTAGCTCAATCCTCAACAACAGGTCATGGAACTAATGTCATTCAAGGATTGGCAGTATCAATGGAAGCAACCGCTGTTCCTGCATTAATAATTGTTGGTGGAATATTATTGACTAATCATATTGCTGGCTTGTATGGCATTGCTATTGCTGTTACTACAATGCTTGCGCTTGCTGGTATGGTTGTAGCTTTAGACGCATATGGACCAGTTACTGATAATGCTGGTGGAATTGCAGAAATGTCTAATCTTCCAAAAAATGTAAGAAAAACTACTGATGCCTTAGATGCAGTTGGAAATACAACAAAGGCAGTAACAAAAGGTTATGCAATCGGGTCAGCTGGACTTGGAGCTTTAGTTTTATTTGCTGCTTACACGGAAGATATTAAACATTTTTCTAAAGTTGCAGGTTCCAACTTAGAAGGGATTATAGTTACATTTGATTTATCTAATCCATTTGTTGTTGTTGGTTTATTAATTGGTGGAATGCTCCCATATTTGTTTGGTTCAATGGGTATGCAAGCAGTAGGTAGAGCAGGTGGAGCTGTAGTTATTGAAGTAAGAAGACAATTCAAAAAAATACCTGGTATCATGAAGCGTAAGGCTAAACCAGATTATGGCAGATTAGTTGATTTATTGACAAAAGCCGCTATCAAGGAAATGATAATCCCATCTTTGTTGCCAGTTTTATCTCCTATAGTACTTTACATAATTATTTATTTCATAGGGGGACAAGTAGCCGCTTTGTCAGCAGTTGGTGCAATGCTTTTAGGAGTAATTATTACAGGTTTATTTGTTGCAGTTTCGATGACAGCAGGAGGTGGAGCTTGGGATAATGCGAAGAAATATATAGAAGATGGAAAATTTGGTGGAAAAGGATCTGAAGCCCATAAAGCTGCAGTTACAGGTGATACTGTAGGTGATCCTTATAAAGATACAGCAGGCCCAGCTGTTAATCCAATGATTAAAATCACAAATATAGTAGCTTTGCTTTTACTTGCTGTTATTGCTGGTTAAAAAGTTTAACTTTCAAACTTTATTTGGTTATTGTTCCAGAGCTTTATCCAATCTTCAGTTGTAGCGGGTTGACCTCTTGAAATATGATAAGATAAAGAATTAACAGGGGATAGGCATGGATTTGTTTTATAAATTTCGTGTAATGGTTTTTCAAAAGGATAATTTTCTTTTTCACCGACTAGTCTAATTTTTTCTTTATATTTATCATATAATTTCTTAGACATCATAAAAGTAAGTAGAGTTTCTTCAACCGTTCTCCATTTATATTTGTTACCAATATAAAGGGAAGTTTTATAACTAGAGTCATAAAAGAATGGATAATCACATGGACATAAAAATACATCTTCTTTAAAAATTGTCGATAATCTAGAAAATGTAATTATCATTTCTTCGATACAATTTTCTTCAAATATATAGTCATCTTCAATAAAGAATATTAAATCCTCAGAATTTTCAGCTTGGTCACAACATTCAATGTATGAACCTCTATTTCCCATAATTTTAGAATCTATAAATTTAATACTGAATAAGTCGTTATTTAATAATTTATTTATGTAGTCATTAAAATTTTTATCTGAACTATCAGATATTAGATTAACAGTAATTTTTAATTTAT
>CACCWT010000048.1 GCA_902549785.1 uncultured Pelagibacteraceae bacterium | reverse complement strand
ATTAGCAAATATACAATTGAGAGACCAGAGACTAAGTTAGCCTTAAAAAAAATAGTAAATATTAATAATTCTAACTTAATTTTTACAAATGAAAAAATAGTATTTCAAAATTATCTCAAAACCAAAAAAATATTTTATAAAAATAATTTAACCTTAATAAAACTCAAAGAAATTGAAATTGGGCAAAAGTTTTGGTTTTTCTGTTTAAATAACCCTAGATACGCCTATGGAAACCAAAAATTATCAATAAGTAAGAAATGTTTAAAATTAAATAATAATAATAATTATAAAATTTTAAATCAATTTGAATTTCAAGATATACTCTTAAGCAATTATATTAAGGTTAATTAAATACTTTTTTTATTATAGATATAATGAGGTGGTAAAGTACAGTTTTATTCATTTTACTAAAATGTTTTTTTCTATTTTTAAAAACTATTTCATATTCATGTATAACAAATTTAGCATTTTTTTGATAAAGTAAATCAAATAAAAATTTAAATCCTTTCCCATACATTCTATTTTTAAATTGAAAAAATATTTTTTTTTTAAATATAAAAAAACCACTCATTGGATCCGATACTTTTTTTCCAAAAAGCACATTAACTAAAAATATAAGTAGTCTTGACGAAAAAGATCTTAGAATTGATAGACCAGAATTTTTTTTAAAATCTCTTACACAAATTAGAAAATCTGAATTTTTTTTTAAAAATATTTCCATGATCCTGGGAAGATAATTTGGATCATGCTGCAAGTCACCATCCATTACTAATATATTCTCATATTTACTTTTAGAAATACCCAACGAGATTGACATGCAAAGATCATTTACTTTATTTTTTCTTACGAAATATTTTAATTTGTTGTTGTTTTTTCTAATTTTTTTCAATGTCTCAATACTTCCGTCAGTAGAATTATCATCTACAAAAATTATTTCATATAAATGTTTTTGGCAATTTTTTTTAATTCTATTAAATAAAATACTAATATTTTTATTTTCATTTAAAATAGGTATTATTATTGAAAATGATTTGTTACCCATATATTTTTATTTATTTTAAAAATCAATTTAGTACAAAATATAAATAACATGAAAAAAATATTATTACTTGTATTTATTTTTTCTATTTATTTTGTGAGTCTTGTCTTATTTGGATCTATAGTTAAACATGTCTCGCATAAAGGACCTCTATCAAACAATTTGATAGCTAAATTTATTTATAATATGTCAAGCATACCTTCAAATTTAAAAACAAATATTTTTGGAGGAAACCTTTCTGTTGAAAGAAAAATTCAATTACCATTGGTATCTAAAAGCTTAGGACTAAAAGTAAATATTAATCAGAATAAAAAGGAATATATCCTAGTATCAAAATATTTCCTTGATGAGAAAGTTTTTAAACTCCAGCTTATCGATATCTTGAATAATTCTCTTATACACACTTGGCCTCATAAACAATTTTCAAAAAATCTGACAGGTGAAGGTGGTCCTGGTAGATACACTTTTGAACACTCGATGCTTCTTGAAAATGGAGATGCATTAGTTACTACAGGTGGAGGACCTATTATAAGAATTGATCCTTGTGGCAAAAAGATATGGGAGAATGATTTACTTTCCCATCATAGTATTGAAATTGATAATTTAAAAAATATATGGACACCAATTTATTTAAGTGAGAAAAAAGAGATTCATGGTCAAATTTTACAATACCATGATGGAATTGCATATATAGATATTAAGAATGGAAAAACAATATATAAAAAATCTCTTGTAGAAATATTAATAGAAAACAATTTATTTGATTTGATAGGAAATTCGTATATGGGAAGAGATCCTTTACATTTAAATGATGTCGAACCAGTTTTGACTGATGGCCCTTTTTGGAAAAAAGATGATTTATTTTTGTCTTTAAGAAATATATCTTTAATAATTCTTTACAGACCATCAACAAATAAGATAATTTGGCATAAGTTTGGACCCTGGAGACATCAACATGATGTTGACATTTTAAGCGATTCTAAAATTGGAATTTTCAACAACAATACTCAGTTAGATTTAAAAAATGTTAATCAAAATTCAGAAATCATTACATATGATTTCAGAAATAAGAAGATAGACAAAATTTTTGACACGGCTTTTAAAAAACATAAAATAAGAACATATTACGAAGGACTTTTCGAAATAATTGACGATAATAACATATATATTGAAGAACAAGAAAATGGCAGATTAATAAAAGCTAATAATAAAGGAGAAATAATTTGGGAGTATGTTTGGGATGCTCAAGTCAAGTGGTCCAGGTTTTATAATTCATTAAATTTTAAAAAAATTGGAAATATTGATGAGTCAATAAACATAATTAAAAATAAAATATGCCAGTAATACTATTAATTTTTTTAATTATACCTAATTTTGCTAATGCCTACATCGGACCCGCTCTCGGCTTGGGGGCTATTGCTTTAACTGTCTTATTTGTTCTAGCCTTATTAATAATTCTTTTCTCAATAATTTATTATCCAATTAAATTTATAAAAAAAAAATTGAAGAAGAATAAAATTGATGAAAAGTAATTTCTCTAGATTAGAAAAAATATTTTTAGGAATAATTTTTAAAATTAGTTTTTTAAATAGGGTACTTTTTGATATTGAAAAAGTATTTATACACAAAAAAACTCCAATAAATCAATCAATTTTCATCTGTGGCCTTCCTAGATCAGGAACAAGTATTCTACTAAATACAATTTATTCCAGTGAAGCATTTGCATCTAATACTTATAGAAATATGCCTTTTATTTTATCGCCAAATATTTGGTCTTTCTTTTCAAAATATTTGAAAAAATCAAGTTATTCTGAACGAGCACATAAAGATGGTATAAAAATTAACACGGACAGTCCAGAAGCTTTTGAAGAAGTGTTTTGGAAAATAATGTTGAGAGAAAAAT
>CACCWT010000047.1 GCA_902549785.1 uncultured Pelagibacteraceae bacterium | reverse complement strand
TCATGGTGAGATTACAAGTGAGAAAATGGCCATTGGTCATATATTCAATGGTAATGCTACATTTGTTGTAGGTACTCATACTCATGTACCCACTAATGACGGAAGAGTATTAAGTAAGGGAACTGCGTATTTAACAGATGCAGGAATGTGTGGTGATTACAATTCAGTAATTGGGATGAATGCTGAAAATTCAATTAATAGGTTTTACAGAAGAGACTCTATAAAACATTTCCCTGCTGAAGGAGAGGCTTCACTTTGTGGAGCAATTATCGAAGCTAATCCAAAAAATGGTTTGGCAAAAAATATTAGTCAGTTTATATTTGGTGGTCAACTTCAGAGAGATAACTAAATCATGGCAGGCCATTCTCATTGGGCAGGGATCAAACATAAAAAAGGAAAAGCAGATAAGCTAAGATCTGCTACATTTTCTAAACTATCAAGGGAAATTACAGTAGCGGCAAAACTTGGAGATAAAAATCCAGACATGAATGCAAGATTAAGGTCTGCCATCCAGGCTGCTAGATCAGCCAACATGCCGAAAGATAATATTGAAAGAGCCATCGACAAATCGTCAATACCAGCAGACGCTAATTTTGAAAGTATAAGATATGAAGGATTTGGACCTGCAAAAACAGCAATCATAGTTACTACTTTAACAGATAATAAAAATAGAACTGCCTCAAATATAAGAACAATCTTTCAAAAACATGGAGGAGGACTTGGTACTCAAGGCTCAGCATCTCATAACTTTCTTCAACTAGGAGTTATCAAAATTGATAAAGAAGAAATAGATGAGGAAAAAATTTTCAACCTAGCAACTGATGCTGGAGCTAATGATTGTATATTTCATGAGAATTATTACGAGATACACACAAATAATGATGAGATATATGATGTAAAAAATTTATTGGAAAAAGAGATTTCTAATTTTATATCTACAGAAATTGAATGGGTTCCTATAAATAGAACTAATCTAAATGAAGAGGATAAAGAAAAAATGAATAAGTTTTTGGAAATTTTAGAAGAAGATGACGATGTTCAAAAGGTTTTTACAAATGCAAATTAATTTAATTTTATGATAATAATTGGAATAGATCCTGGGATAACTGGTGCTATTAGTTTTTTTGAAGATGGGGAATTAAAGGATGTAATTGATATGCCTACTATGGCATCAGGTAATAAAAATAAAAAACAACTTAATGGTAGCCAAATATTTAACGAAATATCTTTAAGGATTCTAAACCACAAATCTGAGAATATAAATGTAGTAGTAGAACAAATTTCAGCGATGCCTGGACAAGGTGTTACCAGTATGTTTAACTTTGGACAATCATTTGGAGTTTTAAAAGGTGTTTGTGCTGCAATGCAACTGCCAATTTTTTTTGTAAGACCAACTAAATGGAAAAAGTATTATGATTTAATTAATTCTCAAAAAGATTCGAGTAGAGTTAAAGCAATAGAGATGTTTCCTAAGTTTTCATCAATGCTTTCTCGAAAAAAAGATACCAACAAAGCAGATGCAATATTAATCGCAAATTATCATCTAAATACACAAGAAAAATAATATTTAGCTCACTTTTATAGACAAATTCATGACACATTTTAGTGTGAAATCAATTAAATGGATGCAGATATAACTTCTCAGGCAGTAGGCTTGGCAAGCAATACAGATTTTTCAATTTTAAGCTTATTTTTGAGAGCGGACTTTATAGTCAAATCTGTAATTATCATTCTTATCGCTAGCTCAGTTTACTCTTGGGCTATAATTTTTGACAAAATTATTATGTTTAGAAGAATTAATAAAGACTCTACGGATTTTGAAGAAAGATTCTGGAAGTCTAAGTCAGCAGAAACATTTTATAACAGCCTCCCTGCAACCTTAGATAATCCAATGGCTCAATTATTTAAAGATTCAATGCAAGCTGTCATGAAATCAAGATCAAAAACTAATATAAGCCAAAGACTTGAGAATATTTTAGAAGTAAATATCGAAAAACAAATGAACGTCGTTAACAACAAATTTACTTTTCTTGCAACAGTAGGATCTACTGCACCATTTATTGGATTATTTGGAACAGTCTGGGGAATAATGAATTCTTTTCAATCAATTGCAATATCAAGAAATACTAGTCTTGCTATCGTAGCCCCTGGAATTGCTGAAGCTTTATTCGCAACTGCTCTTGGTTTATTAGCAGCTATACCTGCAGTAATAGCTTATAACAAATTTGGAAATGACTCCAAAAAATATTCACAAAAATTAGAAAATTTTTCAAAAAGATTTATTTCGATAATTTAAGATGGCATTTAATTTAAAGCGTTCAGAAAGAGAACCAATGAGTGAGATAAATGTTACTCCTTTTGTTGACGTAATGCTAGTTCTTTTAATTATTTTTATGG
Source organism: uncultured Pelagibacteraceae bacterium (assembly GCA_902549785.1). Next base: position 703 of record CACCWT010000047.1, on the reverse strand, counting down.
TTACTGCACCTTTACTAACAGTAGGTGTTCAAGTTGATTTACCTGAAACATCTGCTGATACCCTGCCAGAAGAAAGTGAGCCATTAACTTTAACTATAAATTCAAAAGGTGAGGTTTTTATTCAAGAGACAAAAATTGAATTTAATAACTTAATTAAAAAAATTTTAGCTGTTTCTAAAAATAGAACCGATACAAGAATTTATGTGAGAGGTGATAAAACTATTAATTATGGAAGAGTATTAGAGGTAATGGGTAAACTTTCAGGCTCAGGCTTCACTAAAGTTGCTTTAATATCTGAGCCTTATAAAGAAAGATAAACTTGTTAAATAAATTTGCATTAACTGGTGTTCCAAATGTAATAAATAATTATTCTTATGGAATGTTATTTTCTATTGTATTCCATGCATCTATATTTGTGGCTACAATTTTTGCCCTCCCATTCGTTGCAAAAAAACCAATTGAATTACTCCCAAGTATTTCTGTTGAATTAATTCAAATTTCTGAGCAAATGAATATTCCATACGCTCCAAAAGCTGCAAAAATTATTGAAAAAGCAAAAAATGAGAATAAAAAACTTTTATCAGAGCAAGCACCCCCAAAAGAGGTCGAACAGGAAATAAAAAAACAGGTAAAATTGGATAACCAAAAAGATGAGATAGACTTATCAAAAACTAAAAAGGTACCTGTTCCTGAAAAAATACAA
>CACCWT010000046.1 GCA_902549785.1 uncultured Pelagibacteraceae bacterium | reverse complement strand
TATTTATAAATTCTTTTACAACTTCTAAAGATACATCCGCCTCTAAAAGAGCAAGCCTTATTTCTCTTAAACCTTCATCTACTTGCTTTTCATCAAGTGAAGGGGCTTTTTTTAATGAAGAAAATATTTCTTCAAATTTATTTGTTAAGTTTTCAAACATAATTCCATCCAGCAAGTATCGCACCAGTGGGCGAACTCTCGCTGACTGGTGTCGATCTCTTTGTTGCCAAAGACACCGTAAATTGCTGTATTTTGCGGAAACGGCGATAAACTATAATAGAGGTTCAAAATGTCAATAAATAAGTTAAATACTGAAGTATATGGAATTTAAAGCTTTTAAAATGGATGGACTTGGAAATGATTTTGTAATTATTGATAATAGGTCAAATAATGTCGAATTAACCAGGGATCAAATAATTAGAATTTGTGATCGAAAATTTATTGGTTGTGATCAACTAATATTTGTTCAAAAAAGTAATAAAGGTGATGCTGAAATGGAATTTTATAATTCTGATGGAAGTATTTCAGGTGCATGTGGAAATGGTACCAGATGTGTAGCATTTTTAATTTTTAAAGAAACAGACAAAAAAGTTGTAGATCTGTTTGTAGGATCCAATCAATTAAAATCAAAAATACTAGAGAATAACGAAGTTGAAACTATTGTAGGAGTACCAAAAACTCACTGGAAAGATATTCCAATGTCAGAAAATCTTGATACCAAAAATTTAGGTATTGAAATTAGCGATAAAAATAATTCAAGCACAAAAGGAGGTATAGCTGTTAACGTTGGAAACCCTCATGTGATTTTTTTTGTGGACAATATTGATAATTTTGAATTAGAAAAAATTGGTCCAATGGTTGAAAATAACTATTTATTCCCAGAGAAATGTAATTTTACACTTGCAAACAAAATTGGAAATAATCATTATAAAGTTAAGGTTTGGGAAAGAGGAGCGGGGTTGACCAAAGCATGTGGCACAGCAGCATGTGCAACAGCAGTTGCAGCAAATTTAGAAAAATTAGAAAATTCATCTACAGAAATTGAATTCAGCTTAGGCAAATTAATAATTAATATTGATCAAGACAAAAAAATTCATATGAGAGGACCAGTCTCAGAGATAAAAGAAATTAAAATAAATATATAATGGGAATTTTTGAAAAGTTTAAATTTGGTTTTAAAAAAAGTGCAGAGAATATTAAGTCTGGTCTAAGGGAGATAATTGTAAAAAAAGAAATAGATGATGAAACATTAAATAAAATTGAGGAATTTTTAATAAGTTCAGATGTTGGTATTGATGCTGCGTCTGAAATTAAAAGCATAATTGCTGAAAAGAAGATTGATCCAAATAACGATACTGTTGATGAAATTAATTTAATATTAAAGAATTATATTCTTGAGCTGATGACACCATTAGAAAGAAAAGATTTTTTTGATAATAAAGAAAAGTTAAATATTACTTTAGTATCTGGTGTTAATGGAGTTGGAAAGACAACAACGATTGGAAAAATTGGAAAAATTTTTAAAAATAACGGATCTGAAGTATTATTTTCTGCTTGTGATACTTTTAGGGCAGCTGCTATAGAACAACTTGAAGCTTGGTCAGGCAAAGTTGGTGTCCCAATAGTAAAATCTGATCCAGGTTCTGACCCAGCATCTGTCGCATATAAATCGATAGAATACGCTAAAAACAACAATATTAAGCGTGTATTGATTGATACCGCTGGAAGACTGCAAAATAAGAAAAATTTGATGGATGAATTTAAAAAAATAGCAAATGTAATAAAAAAAACTGATGAAACTGCTCCTCATGATGTTGTTTTGGTCTTAGACGCAACATCAGGACAAAATATAATAAATCAACTTGAAGAATTTAATAAAATTATAAAAATTACAGGTTTAATTATGACAAAACTTGATGGAACAGCAAAAGGTGGAGTACTAATTGCAATTTCAAAAAAATATAAAGTTCCAATTTTGGGTCTTGGCCTTGGAGAAAAAGAAGATGACTTACAAATTTTTAATGCGGAACAATTTGCAGATGCATTTACTCAATTTAATTAATTAGATTTTGAGAAATTAAAGGTTTTTCAATAGAACATTCAAAATTATTCTTATTTGTTTTGTATCCACAAATTTCTGCATAGCTTGAAATAATAAAATTAAGTTTTCCATTGCTAGAAAATTTTTTTAAATTTTTACTTTTAATATTATATTCTAAATTTTGATGAAAATTTTTTTTACCACTGACTAGAATGAGAGTATTATTGTCCTTCATTAAGTAATAAGCAAAGTCCTCTGGAAAAACTGGGTAGGAATAATTTTTTACAAGTTTTTTTACTTTTTTTGGAAACCAGTCGTAAGTTAGTAATGGGTGATCTTCTTTTGAAGTATGGTTATAAATATATAAATCTTGTGGATAATCATTAATATAATTTGTTTCTTCTCCTCTTGCTAAAATAGCTTTATTTCTAGTTTTGAAATATAAGGTGAATTTATCATTATGTGCTTTCATTTTTCCAATGCTAATCTCTTCAATATCCCTACTTTCTAGTATTCTTTCATCTACTCCTTCGAAATGACCACAAATTAAATTGATTGTTTTTTCATTTGAAAACTCTCTTGCAAGTTTAGAATTAAAAACTTTTCCTCTTGGACTTAAATAAAGGGTTTTTTCTTTAGTCTTGATATTTGCGTCTAATGAATTTGCCAAAACATCTGCTTTCATAATCATTCCATTTCCACCACCATAAGGAGTGTCGTCAACAGTTTTATGTTTATCGAATGCATAATCTCTTATGTTTACTGTTTCTAAATCCCATTCTTTTCCTTTTGACTTTCCAAAAAGACCTTTACTCAAATAACCTGGAAAATATTCAGGATACAACGTAAATACTCTAGACAAAAACATTATTCTATTTAGCTTCTTCCTTCGGAGCTTCTGTTTTAGCTTCTTCCTTCGGAGCTTCTGTTTTAGCTTCTTCCTTTGGAGCTTCTGTTTTAGGAGCATCTGCTTTAGCTTCGCCACCCTCATCAGTTTTCTTTCTATCTTTTTTTGGAATTGCTTTTTGAGGATTATTACCTTTTGCTGGCATAGGCATAATCTCATTTTCTCCTAATAATCTTGCAACTCTAGTTGTTGGTTGTGCCCCTTGACCCAGCCAATACTTAACTCTCTCAACATCTAATCCCATTCTTTCTTTTTTTTCTTTTGGAATTAGAGGATT
>CACCWT010000045.1 GCA_902549785.1 uncultured Pelagibacteraceae bacterium | reverse complement strand
AACCACCATCTCTAAAGAATTTCTTTTGGTATTCAAATGAAGCCAAAAGACAATCAGTTTCATATTCATAAGATAATTTATAAAATTGAGTAAAGTCATCTTTTAAATCTTTTGTAGTATTAAAATTAATTGTATGTTCATCTGTAAATTTATAGCTCGTATCGTTTTTTATAATTTCACTATCACCAAAATCATGATTTTCAGTTATATAATCGAAGGAAGTTAAGAATTTATTTACTCCAAATATTGCATTAATAGAGTCATAATTTGAATATTCTAAGTCTCTATCATATGAAAAATCATAATTTAATTCTAAATTTTTATTTAATTTATAGTATAGATTTCCAACAATATCCGATCTTGTTTGATTTAATTTTGTCTTTGTGGGAAGATCATCATTCTCCTTATCTTTTAGGACATTTCCAAGACTTAAACCTAAAATTTTACTATCATTGAGCTTTTGTTTTTCAAATTCAACCCCTAATGTAATTGAATTACCTTTCTCAACCATATCTGATCTTCCAATTCTATTTGGTGAAAAAAGATTATCAAATTCTATACGTGTATCACTTGATGAAATATTCTTTCCATTAGTTGGACTAACTCTTAATTGAATTATTGGTTTTAAAAAGTTGGTAGAATTTTCTAATTCTTTTTTGAGAGGTAACTCCGATTTTAACAAAAGTGTTCCAAAGATTTCATGATCGTTTTTCTTTTCATACACGGTTGAATTTTCAGAATAACTATTAAAGTTTTTTAACAACAAACTATAATCAGAAACTATACCTTCTTTACTTATGTAATCAAAAGAATTAAAATTAAAATCGTTATTAATGAGTGCTTCATATTTATTCGTTTCATAAACTTTTTGAAATCCAGTCGACAAAAACTGGAAATTTCCATTATAACTTTCATCTAGATATATATTTTTTGAAAAATTAAAATCAGGAAAAATATATTGATATTTATCACTATCCTCCTTTGACAAATCCTCGTATAATTTAACTGTAGTATCGAGCTTAGTATCTTCATCTATATCCTTCTCTAAACTTATATAAGACGACAAAGTACTTTCACTATCAATGAGTGAAGTATATTCTTTAATATTATGTATCTTTAGATAACTATCGTTTGTTACATTTTGAACTTGTATTTTATAGTTTGTGTCATCATCAAACTTTCCCTCTAGTTCTGTAAAAAAATGACTACTTGTATTATCTTTTCTATTAAGACTAAAATCTGCTATCAAATTTGAATTTTTGAAAGCTTCCCTGTATTCACTTTGAAATATATAGTCATTGTCTAAATAAAATCTTGGCTTAAAAGTAAAGTCTTTAGAATTAGATATAGAGTAAAAGTACGGTACAGTCACAGAAGAACCTAAATTACTTGAGCCTTTATAAAAAGGGGTTAGAAAACCTGATTTTCTTTTTACTGTAGGATCTGGATGATTAAAATACGGTAAATAAATTATTTTTTTTTCAAAAACCTTAAACCAGGATTTTTCATATTCAAATAGTTTTTTAGTTTTGTTATGTGTGAACAATTCACTTTGCAATTCCCAACCTCTACAATTTTTATTTTTTTTATTACAAGTACTAAAAACAGTCTTGTAAATTTTGGTATTTTGATTATTAGATACAATACTTGAACCTTTTAGAACTGGATCATTATTCTCATTTCCAAAAAAATTATCTACAAAATCAACTCTTACATCTTTCCCAGCAACTTCATTATTTTTTAAATTTAATTTTGAATCTTCAAAAGAATATATATTTAGGTTTTGATCTTTGATTATTAATTTTTCTGAAGATATGATTTCTTTTATTGTGTTAAATATTAATCCTTTTTCGAATACAAATTTATTTGCTGTGTTGTCGTTTATTTCTGTGATTTCACTACTTGATATAATATTTAAATTTCTATCAAACGAAACATTTGAAGATCTAATTTCATATTTATTTTCTAATTCTAAAAATGTTTCACTTTGAGAAAAAACTTTATTATCAAGCTCATTGTAAATCATTTTTTGACTCTCAATAATTATATCTTGCTTATCATCAATATATTTTACATTATCAAAAATTATTAATTCAGAATTCGATTTGTCGTAGATAAATTTTTCACCAATTATTTTTAAATTTTTAGAAGGTATATTTGCAACTCCTTCTGTTGCATAGATCATATTACTCTCTCCATCAATTTTTATGTTTTTTGAATCGAAAAATACTGTTTCGGCATTTATACTTGAGTAAATTGAGATAAGAATTAATACTAATAATGTTCTTAAAATTTTAGTTTTCATTTAGCTTTGTCAATCCGAATGTACAAATGAGAAATATCAGAAGTTGAGGCAACCATACAGCAACTTCAGCAGGCAATGTTTCATTTTTTCCAAATAATATTGAAAAATAATTTATATAGTAAAATATTACAGAAACCAATACACCAACTACAACTAGAAAAAATTTTGATTTTATAAATGTTAATTTAAACATTAATAATGCTCCTATAATTGTAGTAAGAGTCAAATATATTGGCAGACTGTAAATCTTGTTAAGATGTATACTTACTTCTGTTGCTGAATAACCTATTGATTTGTAGTTATCTTTTAATTTTATTAATTGTAAAATATTTAGAGAGTTAAGATTTGAATATAAATTTGATATAATTTTCTCGTTAAATGAAGACGAATAAAGATAACTATCTAAAACTTTTGTTTTTTTATCTTGAGAATAAATTTTTACATTACTCAAGGTCCAAGTTTTTTTTTTAATATCTGCTTTTTCAGAAACAATTGTACTTAATAGTTTATAGTTATTGTTAAGTTCAGTAATTTCTAATCTTTCAAGACTATTAATTTTATAATTTTTAGCATTAATGATAAAAATTTTTTCATTATCTGCACCTTTTTCTTTAATCCACAAACCATCTTCATTTACTACCGCTAAATGATCACTTGTATTAGAATACTTGTACTTAATATTCAGATATAAACTTTTTAAGTTAGCCGAAAATGAATAATATAGTACTATTAAGATAATACCCAATATAATTGATACTATAGAAATTATAGCTGTAATTTTTAAGTTATCAATGCCGTTACCTCTTAGTAATTCTATTTCATCTTTTTCATACAAATTAATAAAAAAAAACATAACACCTAATAAAAATATAAAAGGAAGAATTTCAAACACGATTGATGGGATATTTAATATTGTTAGAAAAATTGGAATATAAGCTTCACTTTTTTTATTTTCAAAATATTTTATTTCCTCA
>CACCWT010000044.1 GCA_902549785.1 uncultured Pelagibacteraceae bacterium | reverse complement strand
TTTTCCATCATCATCTAGTATAGCTGGTTTTTCTTTTCCCTTTTCACCTACTCTTAATAGTTTCATTGTTTCTCCTTTATATTTAAATTGTCATACCACCGTCTACGGAAAATGTATTTCCTGTAGTAAATGTTGACTCATCACTAGCTAAATAAATAGCAAAATCAGCTATTTCTTGCGCAGTTCCTAGTCTTTCCATTGGTTGTCTTGCTATGAAATCCTTTTTTGCCTTAACTGGATCCGGGCTTTGTTTTACTCTATCTTCCCAAGAAGGTGTAAATACGGTTCCAGGTGCAATTGCATTACATCTAATTTTTTGCTTAACAAAATCAGATGCGATTGATTTTGTTAGTCCAATAATAGCTGCTTTACTTGCTCCATAAACAAATCTGTTTGGTAGCCCCTTTATGCTAGATGCAACAGAGGCAACATTAATAATACTGCCTCCATTATTATTAATCATTGTTGGCAATGTAGCTTTACACATAAAGTACATAGATTTAATATTAGTATCGAAAGAGAAATCCCAATCTTTCTCCTCGCAATCTAAAATTGTTCCGTGATGCACAAATCCTACGGCATTAAATAATACATCTATATTGCTAAATGTATTTATGAATTCTTTGATATCTTCATTTTTTGTTGAGTCCAACTTTTTTACTTTAATTTTTGGGTATTCTTTATTTAGTTCACTTAAAGTATTTTCATTAATGTCTGTAGCAGTGACATTAGCACCTTCATTATGAAAAGTTATAGCTGTTGCTTTTCCTATCCCTTGTCCAGCTGCAGTGATGATTACTTCTTTTCCCTCAAGTCTTCCCATTATTTATCCTTTCAATTTCCTTATATAGTGAACTATGATCTGTTTCACCATGTCCATTTTCAACTAGTGATTTATACATTTCTTTAACTAAATTTGAAATAGGTAATTGAGTATTATAATTATTTGCACATTCTAAGATATTATTCATATCTTTTAGCTGACTTGAAGTTTTACCTTTAGGACTAAAGTCTTTATCTATCATTCTTTTTCCATGTGTTCTAAGAACTTTACTATCAGCCCAACCTCCAGATAAAGCCTTAATCATTTTATTTGGGTCAGCTCCTGCCTTTTCACAGAGAGTAACTGCTTCAGCAACAGCACCAATAGCTAATCCAACAATAATTTGGTTTGCTAATTTTGAGACCTGGCCACATCCTATTGGACCAACAAGAGTTGGGTTTCCCATTGATTTTAAAATATCCTTAACTGATTCAAAAACTATCTGTTCTCCCCCAATCATTATAGCAAGAGATGCCTCTTCGGCTCCTATTGTTCCACCTGAAACTGGTGCATCTAAGTAATTAATTTTTCGAGATTTTAAATTTTTTCCGTGATTAATTGCTGTAGTTTGTTTTACAGAGCTCATATCAATTACAGTTGAATTAGGTTTTAAATTATTTAAAAATTCATCGCTACCTATAACTTTATTGACCGCATCATCATTAGTTAACATTGTAATTACTATATGACTTTCTTTAACAAGTTCTCCTATTGAATTTGAAATTTCGGCACCAAAGTCTTTTAGTGGTTCAGCTTTATTTTTGGATCTATTAAATGCTCTAACTTTGTATCCAGCTTTCAATATGTTTTTTGCCATCGGAAAGCCCATAAGGCCAGTGCCAATAAAGCCTATATTTTGCATTATTTTCTAGGGACAAAATCGTGGAAGTTTTGCGTCATTGCTTCTGGAAAGAACATAACACAAGCCAAAACAATCAATTGAATTACTATAAATGGTGCAAAACCTCTGAAAATATCAGTTAGTGAAATGTGTGGTGGAGCAACTGATTTTAAATAGAATGCTGCAGGACCAAATGGGGGGCTTAAAAACGAAACTTGCATATTTACACAAAATAATATTCCAAACCAAATAGGATCAAAACCTAAGGCTAGTACGATTGGTAAAAAAACTGGCATTGCTAATAGAACTATTCCAACCCAATCCATGAATGCACCCATTATTAAAAACATTATTTGCATCATAAAAATTAGATACATCGGCTTTAAATCGTAGGCTAAAATTGTTTCAGCAACATAAGTGGGTCCTCCTGCAAGAGAATAAGCTCCTGCTAAAACTGTAGCACCAAAAGTAATTGTTAATATAGTTCCTGAAGCTTTAAAGGTTCTAACAAGTGCATCTTTAAACAGAAACCATGTTAACTCTTTTCTGGCAGCTATTATAATTAGTGTTGCAACTACACCCATACCAGCTGCTTCTGTAATACCAGTCATACCAGAATAAATTGATCCCAAAACAATTATTACGATACCAATTGGTGGTAAAAGACCAGGAAGGTAAGACATCTTTTCTTTCAAAGTTAATGCTGGTTCGTCACTTAGTGGTGCAAGATGAGGTTGTATTCTTGTTCGAATAAGAATGTAAGTAATTATTAAACCAGAGATCATTAAGCCAGGAACAATTGCCTCTTGAAACAACATTGTAATTGAAGTTTCTGTTGTTAGTCCATAAATAATTAAAACAATCGATGGTGGGATCATTGTGCCTAGAGAACCTGATGCGCAAATAATACCAATCGACATATCTTGATCATATTTCAATCTCAACATCTGGGGTAGTGCAATCAATCCCAATAAAACTATCTCGCCTCCGATAATTCCACTCATAGCTGCCATGATTGTTGCCATGATTGCTGTTACTACACCTACTCCACCTCTAGTTTTTCTTAACCAAGCATTTAACGCATCATACAAGTCTCTTGCAATATTCGAGCGTTCAAGTAAGGAGGCCATGAATATAAATAATGGTACCGATAAGAATGAGTAAGTTACAACAAGAGAATAATATCTTGAAAGCAAAATTCCTAAAGCATGTTCACCTATATATAAAAATACAAGCACTGCTCCCATAAAACCTGAAGCAAAACCCATAGGCACACCTATTGATATCAATGCTAATAATCCTACTATTAGTATTATAGAGAGTGTCCCTATCTCAAATTCCATTTTATTTTAAATCTTTGGCAGGTTGGTACTGTTTTTCTTTAGGATTTTTCCAATCAATAATTAAATTATTTATTGACTGTAGAGCTATAAGAAAAATACAAATAAGAGTCAGTGGTTTCATGGTTGCAGGAATTGGTGGATCCCAATAAGTTGCAAATCTTTCCCAATTTATAAATGATCTATATGCATCTTCCATTCCTCCATAAATTACAGCAGCTGCAAAAGTAACAATAATTACAGTACTAATTAGATCAAAAATACGCTGAGTTGGTCTGCTTACATAGTCATATAACAAGACAATTC
>CACCWT010000043.1 GCA_902549785.1 uncultured Pelagibacteraceae bacterium | reverse complement strand
ATAGGCGAAGGGCCTGGACAAAAAGAAGATGAACAAGGAAAACCTTTTGTAGGAGATGCTGGAATATTATTAAACAAAATGCTAGAGGCAATTCAGATAAAAAGGAACAATATTTATATAACTAATGTTGTAAATTATAGACCACCAAATAATAGAAAGCCTGAGCCATCAGAAATAAATAGATACTCGAATTATCTTAGGCAACATATTGCGATAATTGATCCTAAAATTTTAATTCTGATGGGTAGTACAGCAATGGAGTCGCTTTTTGGTTCAAAAATAAAAATTTCAAAAGAAAGAGGTGTTTGGAAAGAATTAATCATTCATAACAAAACGTATTTAACGATGATTACATTTCATCCTGCCTACTTATTAAGACAAGCTGATCAAAAAAAATATTCTTGGGCTGATTTAAAATTAATCAGGAAAAAAATAGATGAATTAAAAATATCTGTTTAAATCTAAAATGATAGAAATACATAAAAAATATATAAGTTGGTGGAAAGAGAAACTTAATGTTTCGAATTATGGATTATTGTGGATCACATTCATTAAAGGATTAATAATTGGAATATTTTTATATCATTTTTTTATTGCTCAATGAAAAAAATTGTTGCTGGTGTTGATGAAGTTGGTAGAGGTAGTTTGATTGGTCCAGTTTATGCGGCAGCAGTCATATTAAATCCTAAAATAAATAAAAAAGAAATTAAAGACTCCAAAAAATTGAATAAAATTGAGAGAGAAAAATTATTTAAGTATATAAAAAAAAATTCTATTTGGGCTATTGGATCGGCATCAATTAGAGAAATAGAAAGACTTAATATATTAAATGCAAGTCTATTAGCTATGAAGAGAGCAATAAAAAAACTAAAAGTTAAACCAAATTTAGTACTTGTTGATGGAAATAAATCCCCAGATTTGAATAATTACATTACAAAAACAGTAATCAAAGGAGATCAAAAAATAAAAGAGATATCTGCAGCATCAATTGTTGCAAAAGTATCAAGAGATAAACTGATACTCAAAATGTCAGAAAGTTTCAAAAATTACAAATGGGACTCAAATGCAGGTTATGGAACCAAAGATCATATTAACGCTATTAGAAAATATGGAATAACTAGATTTCATCGAAAAACATTCAATCCAATACACAACATATTGAGTCTTAAAAAAAAATAGTAACAAGTAGACTCAAAATAATTCAATCACAGGTTGACGCAGACTCTTCTCTGGAGTCTAATTAATATTTAAAAAATGAGTGTTAAAACTTTAAAAAATAAAATTATTAATGGAGACAGTTTAAAGGAATTAAAAAAAATTCCTAACGAAACTTTTGATCTTATATTCGCTGACCCTCCCTATAACCTTCAATTAAAAAAAGAATTAAGTAGACCAGATAGGTCTAAAGTGGATGCTGTTGATGATAAATGGGATCAATTTGAAAGTTTTAAAAGCTATGATGAATTTACTTTTGAGTGGTTAAAAGAATGTAAAAGAATTTTAAAAAAGGATGGAACAATTTGGGCTATAGGTAGCTACCATAATATATTTAGAGTTGGTACTACGATCCAAAATCTGGGTTTTTGGATACTAAATGATGTAATTTGGAATAAAAATAACCCAATGCCAAATTTTAGAGGAACGAGGTTTACTAATGCACATGAAACGCTTATTTGGGCCTCAAAGAACGAAGGATCCAAATATACTTTTAATTATCAATCATTAAAATGTTTAAATGATGACCTGCAGATGAGATCCACATGGAGTTTCCCAATCTGTAACGGAAAAGAAAGATTAAAAAATAATGGAAAAAAAGTCCATTCTACTCAAAAACCAGAAGAGTTACTCCATAGAATAATATTAGCCTCATCAAATAAAAATGATTTTATTTTAGATCCATTTTTAGGATCGGGTACCACGGCTGTTGTTTCTAAAAAATTAGGTAGAAAGTATTTTGGAATTGAAAAAGAAAAATATTATTTTGATGCTGCAAAGAAAAGATTAGAAAATACAAATATCATAAAAGATGAATATCTGGATACACTTCAAAATAATAGATCTAAACCAAGAATTCCTTTTGGCTCATTAGTTGAAATGGGCTTGATAAAACCTGGAACAGAAATTTATGATCAAAAGAAAAAAGTAAATGCTAAAATTATGGTCGATGGAAGTATAAAATATCAACAATCAGAGGGTTCAATCCATAAAGTTGCAGCAAAAATTATTGGTGCAGAAAGTTGTAACGGATGGACTTTTTGGCATTATAAATCTGGAAATTCTTTAAAACCAATTGATGATTTAAGACAAAGATTAAGGCCTACAAATTAAGCTCTGTAAATTTTTCCCAAATAATTTTCAAGAAATGTTTCATTTTTTGAGAGATATTTCAAAATTTTATTTCTAATAAAAATATTGATGGGATTTGATAAGTGAAATGAAAAATGGTTCAACTTTGATTTATTGTTTACAGAAGAAATACTACGAATCCTTTCTTGATAGAATTCATTTGTACCGCTCAAAATACTTTTTAATATATCATTCGCAGTTTCAATGCTTTGGGAAGCTCCTTGAGCAAATGATGGGGGGAAAGTGAATAAAGCATCGCCTGACAAAAATATATTTTTTTTATTTAGACTTGGAAAGTCGCTGCTAATGTAAACAGGAAATGATTTCAATTCACTTAAATTTTCTGAGGATATTTGGGATGTTTTTTGCAAACATGATACTAAAGATGCTAAAAATTTCTCAGATTTGAATAAATCATAATTTTTTAATTCATCTGATGATAATTTTTTTTTCATAATAGCTACAAAATTATGTTCATTATTTTGATTTACAGGATAGGTCACATAGTGACTGTTTGATCCCATATATATTGAAATATCACTACCAAAATGACCTGTTAACTTACCTCGTAGTGCAACATTAAGGTTATATTTTGGATTTTTAACTTCATTAAATATTAATGACTTCGTTTTTGAAAAAATACCATCAGCAATTATCAAATAATCAAATTCTTCATGTTTATTTTCATCTAAAGTAATTCTGAAGCCATTAGTATTTTCTATTTTTTTTATATTTGAATTAAATTTAATCCGATTTTCAGGGACATTCTTAAATAAAAATTCTAATAATGTTGATCTTTTTAGTGTTGTGTATCGATTTAATGGATCATTAAATTGTGTAAGGTCTATATCGCAAATTTTTTTGGAGTTATTTGCTTGAATAAAATTTACTTTAGAGGGAAAACTGACCTCAGATGCAGGTAGATTTTTAAATCCTATACTATTTAATAATTTTATACTGTTTACTGATAATTGAATTCCGTAACCTTCAAGAAAATTATAATTATCCTTTTTCTCAAATATTTTATATTCAAAATCTTTTTGATTATTTAAAATATTTGCAAAA
>CACCWT010000042.1 GCA_902549785.1 uncultured Pelagibacteraceae bacterium | reverse complement strand
TATGCCGATGTTCAAAAAATGGGTGGTAATCGTTGGGATAGCTCTAGTTTAATTGCTAGACTCAAGAAAAAGAAGTAACTCAATGTCAAATGCTGTCCCATACTATGAGGACTTTTCTGAAATAAAGAAAAAAATATGGTTGATGCTTGATGATGCTGTAAAGAATAGATCATCTCCTTTTAGAATCCCAGTTTTTGTTTGTGGTGATCAGTCAGATTTTGATGGAAGAATTGTGGTTCTTAGAAAATCAGATCAATCAAATAATATACTTCAATTTCATAGTGATATTAGATCTGACAAAATTCCGAAATTGAAAAAAAATAAAAACGCTGCTTTAATTTTTTATGATAAAGAGGAAAAAATTCAACTAAGAGTAAAAGTAAATTGCACCATAAACCATAATAATGAAATCACAGAACAATCTTGGTTAAAAACAGCTCATGTAAGTCGTAAATGTTATTTAGTAAATAATGGACCAGGAACAGAAATTGATGAACCTGGATCTGGTTTAAATGATGATATTGAAAAATCTGGCTTTACAATGGAGCAAAGCGAGGAAGGTTATAAAAATTTTACAGTAATTCAATGTAAAATTAAAAACATTGAATGGCTTTATTTAGCTGCAAAGGGTCATAGGAGAGCCAGACTTGATCTTGAAAAAAATATAGAAAATTGGTTAGTTCCTTAAATTATGTCAAAAAAATATGAAGCAATGGTTCTCTCTTGTATGGATCCAAGGTTTCAAAAACCAGTTCATCAACACCTAAAAAATAAAAAACTTACAGGAAAATTTAGTGCTTTTACAATTGCAGGTGGTTCAATTGGTGTAACAAATAATAAATTTAAAAAATGGCACTCAACATTCTGGGAAAATTTAGAAACCTCAATAAATTTACATAAAATTAATAAATTAATAGTATTAAATCACAATGATTGTGGAGCTGCTAAAATTGTAAATAACAATAAAAATTTTAATTCGAGAATTGAAAACGCAATACATAAAAAATCATTTAATAAGTTAAAGAAAACTATGAAGAAAAAATTTCCCAAAATTAAAGTTTCATTTAAAATATTATCTCTCAAAAATGCTTTATAATTTTATACTTTATTTATCTTTGATAATATTAGGTCTCCTTGTAATGAGATTTGGTATATTTCAAATTAGAAAATTTAAAAAAGGTGAAACTAAAGTCACTAAGAAAATTAGTGAGCAAATAGCTTTTATAATATTTTTTCTAATAATTTTAGGATTAATTGTTTACTCAATCAATGATTTGCTTTTCTAGAAATTATTGAAATCTTTGTACCTATTATATGTACACCAAGTACGTTTCTTTTTGATTTTTTTAAGTTTTTTATGAGAGTATCTATCTCTCCATTTATAATTGCTATCAGGAGATATACCTCTACCAACTTCTGCAGCCATTGCACATTTTAAGTATACTGGATTAAAAGGTGTGCTTGAGGTTGGTTTTAAAAAAACAGAGTCTTTAAAATCCGGACAAGTAGGATCTTTATGATTATATAATGAGCCTAATTTATATTTATCACCTCCATCTGGGCCTCCAATTATAGTTCCAGTTTTATGTCCATTTTTATTTCCTTTTGTACATGCCCATGCAAATCCATTTACATGCATTAATTCATGTAAGGTAATTAGAATTCTTTTATTTTTATTTGTGTTATATTTACTTTTTAAAAATATATATCCATGATGCACGCTTCCTTGACCACCATCTCTATGCCCTACATCTACCCATGCAAAATATAACTTATTTGGACTGTTAAATCCTAATTTTGTTAAATAAGCGTCAGGATAGTTCATTCCATAATTTCCTTTATATTGTTTATCAAACCTCACAAAAGAAATATCCATTTTGCCATCTTCCCTCATGTCATATCTAAATTTTTGCTTACCTTTTGTCATTTCAAACATTTTTTCATTAGCCTCTAATAACTCTTTCTCCATTTTTCCATTTATATCCCACTCACTATCTTCGCTGTCTTTATTTAAGAGATATATAAAATGAATTTGAGGTTCATCAGAAACATCTGGTTGATCTACAAAATATCTCCCAGCTTTTTCATCTGATGCAAAAACGGTATTTGAAAATAGGGAAAAAACTATTATTAATATTTTAATCATTTAGATATTTTTTTATCATTTAATTCAACCATCGCTTTTCCTGGAGAAAAAGTATAATCATTATCATCCATTAATTTACCGTTTTTCATATTATATAATTTCCAATTAAATTTTATGCTGCTATTTTGTTTTTTTCCTAATTTTAAAATTGTTAATTCAATTTTTCTAGGTTTCCCTCCAGAAGACCCTTCAAAATACCTGGTTTCTCCCTCTTTCCAAATTCCCAAGGGAAATTTACATCCATTTTCAATTATTCTACCACCACGTCTACTATCCCAAATTCTTCCTATGCATTGTCCATCGTTAGTTATAGTAAATAGCTGGGTTTTGAGACCACTTTGCCCTTTTCTTGTTCTTTTATAAACTTTTATTTTTTCTCCAGTTTCTGGATGATCCCAATCTTCAGGACCTATAATTTCTTTTTTTTTCATTTCGCCAAATACCAAATTAGCTTTTGTAAATTTAATTTCTTTATCATTTCTAATTTTTCCACCTGTGAAAAGCTCTAAAGGTATAAATCTTTCAAAAGCTTGGGAGAATTGAGTTAATAAAACTAATATTACAAAACTATAAAAAAGTTTTTTCATTAAAAAATAGACTTTGAATATTTTTTCCAATTTTCTTGGTACCTAATTGCGTTTTGTTTTATTGCATCAATTTCATCGTCAGTACACTGCCTTATTACTTTTCCAGGTGATCCCATTACTAAAGAATTATCAGGAATTTCTTTTCTTTCTGTTAACAATGATTTAGCACCAATAATACAATTCTTTCCAATTTTTGCTCTGTTAAGAACTACTGCTCCAATCCCAATTAAAGAGTTGTCATCAATTGTGCAACCATGAAGCATAACCATATGACCAATGGTTACATTTTTTCCAATTTTCAAAGGGTAACCTGGGTCTGTATGCAAAACACTTCCATCTTGTACATTTGAACCTTCTCCAATGTGTATATTTTCGATATCACCTCTAAGAGTTGCATTAAACCAGACACTGGAGTTTTTTTCTAATGTTACATCTCCAATTATAACAGCGTTAGGCGCTACCCAATTTTCGCCAAGGTTTTTTGGTTTTTTATCTTTTAAATCATAAAACATAAATTATATAGTCTTTTATCATGGCATTAACAAAAACACCAATTTGTGACTTCGGTAAAAAAGCTGATTACTTTGAACTTAAATCAATAGACAATAAAATAATTTCATTGAATGATGTAAAAGGTGAAAATGGAACATTAATAATGTTTATTTGTAATCACTGTCCTTATGTTTTGGCAGTTATTAAAAATGTTGTTGAGGACTGTAAAGAATTAGAAATTGATGG
>CACCWT010000041.1 GCA_902549785.1 uncultured Pelagibacteraceae bacterium | reverse complement strand
CAATAATAACCTCAGTAACTACTCTTCTAGCTTTATTATCTATATATTTATTTGGTGGTGAAATTCTTAAAGGTTTTTCTTTAGCAATGATTTTAGGTGTAATATTTGGAACATATTCATCAATATATATAGCTAATCCAGTTTTGGTTGCACTAAACGTTAGCCAAAGAACAATTGTTAAAGAAGAAAAAGATTAATATAAGTTTTGAGCTACAACCATCGATAACAACATCGGCAAAGATAGCAAAGTATTCGTTCTAGAAAATAGCATTGCAGTTTTGGCTGATTTTGCCTTAACGTCTGGTTCAACCGTTATAATACCCAATGCTTTTTTTTGGTTAGGCCAAATTACAAACCAAACATTAAAAGCCATGATTATCCCAAGCCACATACCAATTCCAATAGCTGTAGCCTTACCTCCACCTGATCCAATTCCAAGTGCCATAGCTTGATGAACATAACCATTTATATAAGCTAATATAAGTCCAGATATTACTGTGAATAAAGCTGCCCATCTAAACCAAAATAGTGCTGCTGGTGCAATCACTTTTCCAATAGCTGGTTTTTGCTCATCTGGAATTTTAGCCATGTTAGGTATTTGTACAAAATTAAAATACCAAAGTAACCCTATCCACATAATAGCTACAATTACATGTATGTATCTAAATAACCAACTCCAAAAAACTAAATCTATATCAAAACCACCGTTTCCAAAATACAAACCAAGGAATAGTAAAATTGATAGTGCCAAAGAAACGTGAATAGTTTTTGATAAAGATTGAAGAATCGAAGTCATATATTTATATTTTATATCATTTTTAAATATTTTTTAAGCTGTTTTTTTAAATTTGTTATCTAGTAAAGGTTTTAAAAATTTACCTGTATAACTGTCTTTAACATTAATAATTTCTTCTGGTTTGCCCTCTGCTATAATATTTCCTCCTTTAACTCCACCATCAGGACCCATATCAACAATATAATCAGCTGTTTTTATTACGTCTAAATTGTGCTCAATTACAACAACTGTATTTCCTGTTGCAACAAAAGTATGAAGTATTTCTAATAATTTTTTAATATCATGTTGATGTAATCCTGTTGTCGGTTCATCCAAAATATAAATAGTTCTTCCTGTTGATCTTTTAGATAATTCTTTTGCTAGCTTTATTCTTTGAGCCTCACCACCAGAGAGAGTAGTTGCTTGTTGACCAATTTTTATATAACCCAATCCAACTTTTTTGAGTGTTAATAATTTAGTCTTTATATTTGAAATATTTTCAAAATACTCACAGCCTTCGTCCACAGTCATATTTAAAACATCTGCAATACTTTTATCTTTAAATTTAATCTCTAATGTTTCTCTATTGTATCTTGTACCTTTGCATTCGTCACAAGTGATGTACACATCTGGCAAAAAATGCATCTCGTATGTTATTACTCCATCTCCCTCACAGGCTTCACATCGACCTCCTTTAACATTAAAGGAAAATCTTCCAGGTTTATAACCTCTACTTTTTGCCTCTGGCAAATTAGTAAACCAATCTCTAATCGGTCCAAAAGCACCGGTGTAAGTTGCAGGATTTGATCTTGGAGTTCTTCCAATTGGTGATTGATCAATATCAATAATTTTGTCTACTAATTCAATTCCCTTAAAACCTCTAAATGGTTTAGGTATTTTTCTTGATTTATTATTATTTAAAGTAAGGTTTAAAGCATTGTAAAGTGTTTGAAGTATTAAAGTAGATTTACCACTACCAGATACACCAGTAACACATGTGAAACTTCCTAATGGGATTTTAAGATTCACGTTGTTTAAATTATTACCACTCGCACCATTAATTTCTAAAAATCTACCATTTTTTGCTAATCTTCTATTCCGTGGGATAGGTATGTAGCTCTTATTTGATAAGTATCTACCAGTAATACTTTTATCATTATCAAGAATATCTTTGTATGAACCTTGTGCAATTACTTCTCCACCTTTGTTTCCAGCTTCAGGTCCAAGGTCAATTATATGGTCAGCATTTTCCATCGTTTCCGTATCATGTTCAACCACAATTACTGTATTTCCCAGGTCTCTTAATCTTTTTAATGCATTAATTAACTTTACATTATCTTTTTGGTGCAAACCTATAGAAGGTTCATCAAGAACATATAACACACCAGTCAATCCAGATCCTATTTGAGATGCTAATCTAATTCTTTGAGCTTCACCTCCTGATAATGTTCCAGATTCTCTAGATAAAGTTAAGTAATCAAGTCCAACATTTAATAAAAAATTTAATCTCTCGTTAATTTCTTTAAGTATGTGTTGTGCTATTTTTAATTGTCTTTTATCTAATTTGGTTTCTAGTGATTTAAACCACTCTTTTGCATCATAAATTGATTTTTCGGTTACTTCACTAATATTTAACTCATTTATTTTAACACATAAAGCTTCATCTTTTAGTCTGTGGCCATTGCACCTTTCACATTTTGTGTCAGATTGATATTGTGAAATTTCCTCTCTTTTCCAATCACTATCAGTTTCTAAAAACCTTCTTTCAAGATTATTTACTACACCCTCAAATGTTTTTTTATGTGAATATTTTTCATATCCATCGTCATAAGAAAATTTTATTTCCTCATCGTCTGAACCAAAAAGAATTATATCCTTAATTTTTTTTGGTAATTTTGACCATCTATCATTGAGTGAAAAACCATAATGTTTTGCTATAGATGATAATGTTTGTGCGTAGTATAAAGAAGACGATTTTGACCAAGGTTCAATTGCACCATCAGCTATAGTTTTTTTTTCATCTGGTACTACTAATTTAGGATCTACATTTAATTTTACTCCTATACCTTCACATTCTTCGCATGCTCCATAAGGACTGTTAAAAGAAAATAATCTAGGCTCGATCTCTTCAATGGTAAAACCACTTTCTGGACATGCAAATTTCGTTGAAAAAATTAAATTTTCAATTTTTCTAAATTTTTTTGGAAGCGTTTCATCTTCATACTCCACAAACATAAGACCATTAGCTAAATTTACAGCTGTTTCCACACTCTCTGCTAATCTATTACCCAATGATGCATTTAGAACTATCCTATCAACTAAGACAGAGATATCATGTTTAAGTTTTTTATTTAATTCTGGAACCTCATCAATATCATATAATTTATTATCTACTTTAATTTTTCTAAATCCTCTTTTTTTATAACCAAGTATATCTTTTCGATATTCTCCTTTTCTTCCTCTAACAACAGGTGCATATAAATAAATAGTAGATTTTTTAGGAAGAGTTTTTATTTTGTCTACTATTTGACTAATTGTTTGTGAAGTAATTGGCAAACCTGTAAAAGGTGAGTAGGGTATACCCGCTCTAGCATAAAGCACTCTCATATAGTCATAAATTTCTGTGACCGTTGCTACAGTAGATCTTGGATTTTTAGATGTATTTTTTTGCTCAATAGAAATTGCTGGGCTTAAACCCTCTATTAAATCTACATTTGGTTTTTTCATTTTATCAAGAAATTGTCTCGCATAAGCCGATAAGCTTTCTACATATCGTCTTTGTCCTTCAGCATACACAGTATCAAAAGCTAAAGATGATTTTCCAGATCCTGATAAACCTGTGATAACAACAAATT
>CACCWT010000040.1 GCA_902549785.1 uncultured Pelagibacteraceae bacterium | reverse complement strand
GGAGAAAAAGTTCCAGAAATTGTATGTTTTGAAAAACAGGATGATTGGGGAGGATTATGGAACTACAGTTGGAGAACTGGTTCTGATCAATATGGTGACCCTGTCCCCAATAGTATGTATAGATATTTATGGTCAAATGGACCAAAAGAATGTTTAGAGTTTGCAGATTATTCATTTGATGAGCATTTTGGAAAACCCATTCCATCATTTCCACCAAGAGAAGTATTATATAACTATATAACTGGAAGAGTGAGCAAAGGAAATATTAAAAGCAAAATAAAATTTAGCACAAGTGTAAAGAGTGTAAATTATAATTCGGATAAATTTGAAGTTAGCTATCAAGATAAAACTAATAATAAAATATTACACGACAAATTTGATTACGTTGTTGTTTCAACTGGACATTTTTCAGTTCCATTCATACCTGAATACAAAGGTATGAGTTCTTTTCCAGGAAGAATAATGCATTCTCATGATTTTAGAGATGCTGAAGAATTTAGAGATAAAAATGTTATAGTTCTTGGAAGTAGTTATTCAGCTGAAGATGTTGCGCTACAATGTAATAAATATGGAGCCAAAAGCGTAACAATTGGTTATAGACACAATCCAATGGGTTTTAAATGGCCTTCAGGCATGAAAGAAGTTTATTATCTAGATAGATTAGAGGGTAGCAAAGCAATTTTCAAAGATGGAACAGAACAAGAAGCGGACGTAATTATATTATGTACAGGATATCTGCATCATTTTCCTTTTTTAGATGAAAAACTAAGTTTAAAAACTCATAATAGATTATATCCACCAAAATTATACAAAGGAGTTGTGTGGTCATTGTTGCAACTATAAGAGCATTAAAAATGCACGGTGGTGTTAACAAAGATGAGCTTAAAAATGAAAATATAGATGCTGTAAAAAAAGGATTGGTGAATTTAGAAAGACATATTGAAAATATTCAAAAATTTGGCTTACCTGTCACTGTAGCTATTAATCACTTTGTTTTGGATACAGAAAAAGAAGTCGATGAAGTTATAAAATTTTGTCAACAAAAAGGTGTAACAGCATCAATATCAAAACATTGGGAAAAAGGTGGAGAAGGCGCAGTAGATTTAGCAAACAATGTTGCTGAACTATGTGAAAAAGGAAGTGACTTCAAATTTTTATACAATGATAAAATATCATTGTTTAAAAAAATTGAGACGATTGCTAAGGAATTATATAGAGCAAGTGAAGTTGTAGCTGACACCAAAATAAGAGAACAATTAAAAAATTTTGAAGAGACAGGTTACCAATCCTTGCCAATTTGTATTGCAAAGACACAATATAGTTTTTCTACAGACCCTAATTTAAAAGGTGCACCATCCGGACATGTCCTACCAATAAGAGAAGTAAGGTTATCATCAGGAGCAGAATTTATCGTAGTTGTTTGCGGTGCAATAATGACTATGCCTGGGTTACCAAAGGTGCCAGCTGCAGATAAAATAAAAATTAATGATAAAGGTGAAACAGAAGGTTTATTTTAAAAGATAATTTAACCAATTTTCAAGTTCTCGCATTCTAAGATCTTTATTTGATTTTTTATTTTCCTCTGCAATCATAGCTACATGATTGTTTATCTCCTGCTCATCAACAAAAGCTTTATTATTTAACAGACGATCTTTTCTAAAATGAATAAGACTTATCATTTTATCATAAGTAATTTCTGGGTGGTATTGAATTCCCCAAATATCACTTACTCCAGATTTGAAATTGACCCCCATAACTTTATTTATAGGATTTGAAGCCAACAAGATTGAATTTTTAGGTAATTTTACAACTTCATCAAAATTGAATGCTGGAGTGTTAAAAGTTTCATTTTTATTTTTATAAATTGGATGTTGCAATCCATTACTATTGATCTCAATATTATGAGCTATTCCTCTATGAGATCCAGTCATACATCTTTTTACTTGTCCTCCAGCAACTGTAGCGGCTACCTGAAGACCCCAACAAATTGCTAGTATTTTTTTTATTTTATTTTGACATGATCTCATAAATTCTATTTGTCTTCTTATTTCTAGTGTATCATTATATATATTTAAACTACTTCCTCCCCAGATCATTCCATCAAATTTTTCTAAACCTTTTGCTACTTCTGAAATATTTTTATCAGATGAAGGATTAACTACATCAATTTCTAAATCATTTGTGAAATAACTAATACTATCTTTTAGACTTTCAGTGTGAGTTTTTATTCCACCTTCAGTAAAACTTTGATTTTCCTCTTTAAGATTACCTTCAACTATTAATATCTTTTTCATTTAAACAATTCTCCAGAGATGCTATTTTTGTAAATTATTTTCATATCAGAAATTGTCAATGTTTTGGGGTTAGATGCAGTTGACGGGTCATTCAAAGCCATTTCAGAGAGTTCATCTATATCGAGCTTATTTATATCAATCACATCTGATAATTTATGAGGTATTTCTAATTCTTTTCTTAAATCTAGTATCCACTCTAAGAAAGAATTAAAACTTTTCGATAAATTAAGATAATCACAAATAGAAATAATTCTTTCTTCTATAGCTTCTCTATTGAAAGTTAATACATATGGCATGAATATTGCGTTAGATAATCCATGATGAATATTGAACTTAGCATTTAATGGATGACTTAATGAATGAATGGCACCAAGACCTTTCTGAAAAGCGGTTGAACCCATACTGGCAGCAGCTAACAAATCAGATCTTGCATCAAGGTCATTACCATTATGTACTGCATTTAATAAAGATTTCTTTATTAGTTTCATTCCTTCAATTGCAATTCCATCAGCCATAGGATGAAAGCCTGGTGCACAAAACGCCTCTAAATTATGTGCTAGTGCATCCATGCCTGTTGCTCCTGTTAATCTTGGAGAAAGATCTTTTGTTAAAATTGGGTCTAAAATAACTATGGATGGTAAAAATTTTGGATGGAAAATTATTTTTTTAACTCCAGTTTCTTTATTTATTATCGCAGAAGCTCTCCCTGTTTCTGAACCAGTTCCTGCTGTGGTTGGAATAGCAATTATAGGAGGTATATTTTCATTATTTGCTCTTTTCCAATAATCTCCAATATCCTCAAAGTCCCATATAGGTCTTGTTTGTGCAGACATAAATGCAATTGCTTTTCCCACATCAAGTCCACTTCCACCTCCAAAAGCAATTACCCCATCACAATTATTTTTCTTAAATTCTATAACACCTTCTTCAACATTTTCACCAAAAGGATTTCCTGAAAAATCAGAGAACACTACTATATTATCAATTCTATTTTTAATTTTTGAAATTACCTCTTTAACCATTGGTAAGTTTATCAAATCCTTATCCGTCACAAATAATGGATTTTGAATTTTTAAATTTGAACAGGCCAAATAAAGATCTTTTATTCTATCTTTGCCAACCCAGATAGTAGTAGGATAATTCCAATTATAATTACTCATATTTATTCTCTAAAATTAAATCTAAAAATAAAGATGCAGTCCATGAAAAGTTTGTTGCGCCAAATCCTTTTCCAGTTTTGCAACTAAAATATTCATTAAAACCTTTTTGTTTTACAAGATCGATTGTTTTCTTTTTGATTTGATTTGCAAATCTATTATCTTTATTTTTTAATCCTTGATAGATAATCCAATTACAGTTTATCCACACTGGGCCTCGCCA
>CACCWT010000039.1 GCA_902549785.1 uncultured Pelagibacteraceae bacterium | reverse complement strand
TTATAAAATATATTTTTTTTATTCCATTATTCCAGAATACGATCAACTCATTTGCATTATCATATTTATTAATTACATAAAAAATGGATATGAAAAATACAAAGATTATTGTCTTACTGAATATTTTTGGCAAATTTAATGTAACATAGTAAAAATATACTTTAAGGCTGTGACCATCGTCAGATACTAAATCCAAAAAGTTTACCGCTTGTACTATCCAAACAATAAAAGTAATACTAAATGACGCTATTAAAAAGAAATTTAGTATATCTAAAGAAAATTTACGAAATATTAATTTATTCATTGAAATTATTGTTTTAATAAATATACAACATTATCTAATAAAAATTTCAAAAAAATGAAGCTAAATTTAAATTTTGTAAATAAAGTACCAAAAATCGCCAAAGATAATGAGATTATTCTGCTGACTAAAAAAGTAATAAAAAATAAAGAAATTAAACAATTATCAAAATCAGTATTTTCTAATAAACTTTTCTCTGAACAAAATTTTCTGGCAAAAGATTACAATGATAAAAGTTACATATTTGTAAATTGCAGTAAGTCAAAAATTTCCCTAGATTTTGAAAAGCTTGGTTCAAAATTATATGTTTTTTTAAAGGAAAATAATAAAGAAAATTCTTTTATTGATGTAGAAAATAATTCTCTCACTAGTGTGCAATTAGAAAAGTTTCTACATGGAGCGCAGCTTAAATCGTATAATTTTAATCTTTATAAAACTGACAAAAAAAAAAATATTTATATTAATTTAAGTATTTTCGGCAATAGGGTTAAACAGAAAAATTTATTAAGAAAAAAATTAAATGCACTTTTGGAAGGAGTTTTTCTTACAAGAGATTTGGTATCCGAACCTGGTAATATTTTGCACCCAGATGAATACGCAAAAAGAATTATTAAACTAAGAAAGCTCGGTTTAAAAGTTACAGTCTATGATCAAAAAAGATTAAAAAAATTAGGTTTTAATGCATTACTTGGTGTTGGACAAGGAAGTATAAGAGGTTCTTATATGGTGACAATCGAATGGAATGGAAATAAAGATAAATCAAAACCTTTAGCCTTCGTTGGGAAAGGTGTTTGTTTTGATACAGGAGGAATTTCGCTTAAGCCTGCTAAATTTATGGAAGATATGACATATGATATGGCAGGCTCTGCTACAGTAGTTGGTCTTATGAAAACTCTGGCTTTAAGGAAAGCTAAAATTAATGCAGTCGGAGTTGTTGGGTTAGTTGAAAATATGCCTGGAGCAAATGCACAAAGACCTGGAGATATTGTAAAATCTTACAGTGGACAAACCATTGAGGTTTTAAATACTGACGCTGAGGGCAGATTAGTTTTAGCAGATGCACTCACTTACACAGAGGAGAAGTTTAAACCAAGTTTAATTATTGACTTAGCCACATTAACTGGAGCAATAATCGTTGCACTTGGTTCCGAATATGCTGGTCTATGGTCAAATAATAAAAAATTATCGAAACAACTCTTTGATGCTGGAGAACAGGTAGAAGAAAAAGTATGGGAAATGCCTTTACACGAAAATTATAATAAATTAATGAA
The DNA here is from genome assembly GCA_902549785.1 of uncultured Pelagibacteraceae bacterium. Next base: position 2,640 of record CACCWT010000039.1, on the reverse strand, counting down.
TTCAAATAATGCGGATATGCAAAATATTAATTATGTTGGAGGAGCTGGATCAACTACTGCAGCTCAATTTTTACAAAGATTTATAATTAATAAAACACCTTGGGCGCATTTAGATATTGCTGGAATGGCATTTTCTAAATATGCAGGAGCACTAAATTCTGGTGGTGCAACAGGATATGGTGTCAGATTATTAAACAAATTTATTGAGGAGAATTATGAATAATATTGAACAGACATTGTCTATAATTAAACCAGACGCTGTTGAAAGAAATTTACAAGATCAGATTAAAAATGAATTTAAAAATAATGGATTCGAAATTTTAAAAGAAAAAAAAATTCATATTTCAAAAGACGAGGCTGAAAAGTTTTATAAAGTTCATGAGTCTAAACCATTTTACAATGATTTATGTGCTTATTTATCCTCTGGACCTATTGTTGTTATGTGTATTCAAAAAAACAACGCTGTTTCTGAAAATAGAAAATTGATGGGAGCAACAAATCCTAAAGATGCAGAAGAGGGGACACTTAGAAAAAAATATGGTATTTCAATTGATAAAAATTCTGTCCATGGATCAGATAGTGTAGAGAATGCCAAGATTGAGTTAGACTTTTTTTTTAAAGATTAGATAAAAACTTATCAATAGCTATTGGATAAATTTGATGTTCAATTTTAAGAACTTTTTTCTCCAAACTTCTCACATTATCTGATTTTAGAATTCTCACTTTCTTTTGTAAAATAACTTTACCCGAATCTAATTTTTCTGTTACCTTATGAATTGAAGCTCCTGCAAATTTATCTTTATTTTTGATTGCTCTTTCATGCGTATTCAATCCTTTATATTTAGGCAAAAGTGAAGGGTGAATATTTAATATTGGTTTAGAAAATTTTTTTATAAAATTACCTGACAATATTTTCATAAAACCAGCCAAACAAAGTAAATCTATATTATATTTTTTTAGTAATTTAAGTGAATTTTTTTCAAAACTTGATTTATTTTTAAATTTTATACCATAAATTTTTATTTTTGATTTAGAAGCATACTTTAAACCTTTGGCATTTGGATTATTTGAAATAACTAATATAATTTTAATTAAAGAATTTTTTTTTTTTGAGTGTTTTATTAAATTTTTTAAATTACTTCCTCTACCACTAATAAAGACAGCTATCTTTCTTTTACCAGGATATTTTTCCACTTAATTTAACTTTTTTTGAATTTTTAACAATTTTACCAATTACGTAAGGTTTAAAGTTTCTTCCAAAATATCTAATTATTTTATTTAAATTTTTTGGATTTATAACTAAACAAAAGCCTACACCACAATTAAAAGTTTTTAACATTTCATTTTCAGTTATACCCATATTATGTAACCATTTAAAAATTTTTAAAGTTTTAATGTTATTTAGGTTTATTTCTGCACCTAGGTTTTTTGGAATTATTCTTTTAAGATTATCTGCTAATCCACCACCAGTTATATTTGCGCATCCATTAATCAAATTTTTTTCATTTATTATCGATAATTCTTTAACATAAATTTTAGTTGGTCTAATTAATTCTTTTTTAAGGAATTTATTTGATTTTAAATTAATTCTTTTTTTTTTAATAACATATCTTACTAATGAAAATCCATTTGAGTGTAGTCCATTTGATGGTACTGCTAAAATAAGGTCATTATTTTTAATCTTATTGTGGAGTATTTTTTTTTTTTCAACAAGACCAACAGCAAAACCTGCAATATCAAATTTGCCCTTTGAATATGTCCCAGGCATTTCTGCAGTTTCACCACCAACTAATTTACAGCCAGCTATATTACACCCATTAACAATTCCTTTAACCAAATTTTTTAATTTTCTTAAATTTATTTTACTCACCGATATATAGTCTAAAAATAAATATGGTTTAGCTCCTTGAACCAACAAATCATTTACACACATGGCCACAAGATCAATTCCAATTGTATCAAATTTATTTAGATCATTTGCAATCTCAATTTTAGTGCCGACTCCATCAGTACTTGTAACAATGTTAGGTTCTTTGAACTTTCTTGGAATTGTAGAGATTGCACCAAAACCACCTATATTCTTAAAATCACCACTTTTGCTTGATTTTCTAGTTAGTGAACTTATGAACTTAACAAAACTATCCGCTTTTGGAATATTAACTCCGCTCTTACTGTATGTTAATTTATTTGATGTCATATAACAAAGTTATGTTTTTATTTAAAAAAAAAATTCCTATTTGTTTATATATATTTTTTATATTTTTAACCTTCAATTTTACAGAGTTTTCCACAAACATTGCATACTCAAAAACTTTTGTTGTTTCAAAAATTGAAGTTGAGGAAGAATATAATCTTAATTTTAATAAGATAAAAGTTATTGATAGAGGCTTTAAAAAAGCATTTCAGAATCTCTCTCAAATGATACTTGAAGTAAAGGATCTAAATAAAATTACAGATACTTCAATAGAGGATATTAAAAAATTAGTAGATAACTTTTCAATATTAGACGAAAAATTTGTAAACCAAAAATATAAAAATATTATGGAAGTTGAATTTAATAGAAAAAAATTGATTAAATTTTTTAATACTAAAAATATAATTCTTTCTTTACCAAAAAAAATAGATGTTTTTTTTCTACCA
>CACCWT010000038.1 GCA_902549785.1 uncultured Pelagibacteraceae bacterium | reverse complement strand
ATTTTTACTTTACTCATCGGATCATCCCATAGAGGTGAATTGTCATATCCACTCTCCCATGGATGTAAAATTGAGACTAATCCTGAATTGTTTGGGTCTCTAAATTTAATGAACCATTTGTGATATTTTAAAACACCTTTAATAATTTTTTTAAATTCTGCTTTTTCTTTTTTAATTTTATTTTTATCTAAAATTAACTTTATTATTATTGCCAAAATAGGAGGTTGGGTAATTCCAGATGAATGAATTTTATTTCCACAGGCCCAAACAGAATGGTTTGGATAATAGTTAGTATTTAAGTCATGAAACAAAATATGAGGTATCATTCCATCTTTCCATTGACCTCTAATAAGTGTATTTAATTCATCTAAAGCATATTTAAGTTTAAAATGTGAATAACCTAAAGCTATAAATCCAGAGTCCCAATTCCATTGAGCTGGGTATAATTTATTATTGGTTGGTAAAGTGTATCCCTTTTTTTTATTACCTAATAACACTTTTTTAGCTGAATTAATAAATTTTTTCATTAACCCTTTACGCTTCCAGCAGTTAGTCCACTTACTAAATATTTTTCAAAATAAACAAAAATAAATAAAACTGGAATAGTGACTACAACAGATCCTGCCATTAAATATTGTCTAGGGGTTTCTGCATCACCACTCAAATATTGTATCGCTCTTGATAAAGTAAATGAATTAGGATTATCCAGAAACATTAAAGAAAACAAGAATTCATTCCATGCAATCATAAATACGTAAAGAGCAACTGAAGAAATGGCAGGAATACTTAATGGTAAAATAATTTTTATAATAATTCCAAACCAGTTTAATTTATCCATAATAGCAGCTTCTTCTAATTCCTTAGGTATACTTTTAAAATATCCTTGAAGCATATATATCGCAACTGGTAAAGTAGTTGCTGTATATACTATTAAAAGCCCACCTACATTATTTCTTAACCCTAGCTGACTAAATACGGTATACAAAGGTATTACTAAAACTATAGCAGGAAACATGTAAATAATTAATATTGAAGTAGACAAAAAGTTTTTTCCAAAAAAATTTAGTCTTGCAACTGCATATGCAGCTGGAATAGCAAAAATTAATGTGATTATAACTGTACCAACTGATACAAATGTACTGATAAGTATATATCTTCCAAATTTATAAGTATCAAATATGACAAAGTAAGATTTAAACAGTTCTTTAATATCTTGAGCAAAATTAATACTAAAGTCCAAAGGATTTATAAGCAGTGCAGCTTGTGTTTTAAAGCTTGTAACTATCATCATGTAAAATGGAAATAAAATTACAAATGAAAATAAAACAATTCCAAAAAGAGTTAAAAATTCAAATAAAACTGATTGAGACGAATGCTCAAGTTCTAAGTTTTTTTGATTGTATTTATCAATTTTAAAAGAATAGAAAATAATAATTCCAAATACACCAATATTATACCAAATAGGCATGTTTTGGATGATAAATCCATCAATTAAAGTGAAGAAAGATGCAAATACTATTGATTTTATATAACTATTTAATTTATCTCCAATAACAAGATTAATCAGGGAAATTCCTATACCAAGAGATAATATAATCGCAAAATTAAAATTCTTTAAATCGATACCTTGTAATGTTGATAAAATCTTCCAAATAGAAATTACAGAAAATAAAAAAATTGATGAAATGAATGAATATAATATTAAAGATCTAATTTTCATCTGCCCTCTGTCCTAAAAGTCTAAAATAGACAAACATAAAAATTAAAAGTAGAGCAACAATTACAATAGATACAGCAGAACCCATACCAATATCAGATATTGTAAATCCTTGTTCATAAACATTTATTGGTAAAGTTCTCGTACCAGATGCACCACCAGTAAGTAAAAAAATATCCTCAAACTTATTAAAGTTCCAAATAAATCTTATCATAAATAAAATAGATATAACTGCTGTGATTTGAGGAAGTGTAATACTAACAAATTTTTGGACAGGTCCTGCACCATCTACATCAGCTGCTTCGTATAATTCTTTAGGAATTGCCTGAAGACGAGCTAATATAAAAAGAAAAGCTAAAGGGAAATAACGCCAAATTTCGAAAATAATAACAGTTGTTAATGCTAATCTTAATTTCAAATCAAAACCAAAAAAATTAATAGTTAAATATTTTTGGCCTAGTAGGTTTAAAGGCTCCTGAATAACTTGAAAATTTAATAAAAGGTTATTTAAAGTACCGCTGTAAGGATCCAATAATAGTTCCCAAGTATATGCTAAGGCAACAACAGGTCCTACATAAGGAAAAAGAAGTATGCTTCTCATAAATGTTCTTCCAAAAAATTTTTGATTTACAAGCTGAGCTGCTAAAATTCCAAACACTATTGATCCTATTGTCCCAAAAAAAGTATAATAAAATGTCGTCATTAACAGATCAAAAAATTCGTTTTGAAAAAAAACTTTTTTAAAATTTTTTAATGTGAAGTTGGTATTTAAAAGAATATTATCTGATTTACCTGATAATTTTGGTTTAATAGACTTAATTTCTTTTTTGTTGATTTTTTCACCCTTCTTATTTTTTAAAATGATTTGAAAATTCTCTTTGTATTTAGCTTTCCAATTCCCAAAATTACAATTAATAATATTTGATTTAAATTGACATCTTTCATCTAAATTTACGGGTTCAACATTCCTTGGGGTTTTATCTTGAAATTTTACATCTCTTATATCCAATATTAACGAGCTGTTTCTTAACTTATAAATTATCTTTATCTCATCTGAGCTACCTTTAATCGATTTAACTATTTTTTTTGCTCTAGGTTCTGGAATTCTTATATCTTTTAGGCCTACTTCCTTAAAACTAATCCAAACATTAGCAAATATAGGAAATAATATAATTGAAAAAACAAGAAAAACTGCGGGTAATAATAAAATATAGGCAGTTCTTTTTTCTATTTTTGAAAGTGTATCGCTCATAATAAAAGCGGATAATACACATTATCCGCTTTCATTAAAATTTATTTTATAATCTAGAATTGAGCCAGTTTTTGATTGATCATGTCTACTGCTTGATCAATATCAATCTGTCCGTCTACATATAATCTAGTTATTCTATTAATAAACTTGTTATTAATAATTTTAGATGCTCTAGATAGTTCGCCCTCTTTAACACCCCATCTTTTAGCCTTATCTAATCCAGCAACTATATCATTTATTACATCTTCTGAATATAAGTCTGACAAAGGCGCTTTTCTATCAACTCCAACAGGTAATTTACTCCATGCTTTTGTAAATGCATCAGGATCGCTAGCATTTCCTCTTCTCACAGGAAATTTACCTTCTGGTGCGATTGAAAGTGTCTTTGTATAACCTTCGTCCATTGAATATTTGATAAATGCACTTGCTTCTTCAGTGTCAGCATCAGCAGTTATTCCAAAATATCTGACGTCAGCCCAAGCAGCCCCTTTTCTATTATTAGGACCTTTCAGATTTGTTATAAAACCAGTTTTAGAAGCTAACTCACCAGAAGTTGGATCGTCATTTATTGTTGGAGGAGCTGAATCTCTTAAGCCTGCAAGTTCATCCATTATAAATGGTGACCAAATTATCATTGGAGTTTTTCCAGCAAAGTACAATTCTCTAGATTGTTTCCAATATAACTCTCCTGGAGGACTTGCATTTGCAATAACTTTATAAAACTCTAAAGCTGCCTTTAACTTTTTGCCTTGTTTTTTTACTCCACCTTTTTTAACAACGTTAACTCCATTTGCTAAAAGAACATGCTCTAAAACCTGGCTCATAAAATTTTCATCAGTTTTAGTAGCTGCAACAAATCCAAACATTCCGTCGCCAGAAAGCGCTTCTACTGCTTTAGTTATATTTTCATAACTTGTTGGTGGTTCAAGACCTGCTTTTTCAAATAAATCTTTTCTGTACACAACCATTTGTGTCCAACCATCAACTGGTACAGCTGCTATTTTAGATCCACTTTTAGCCATGTTTAATGCGCCTGGTGCAAAAGTTTTTTTGCCAAGTTCTTTAACAACTGCATTATTAGCATCTACATCTAATATTCCAGCTTCAGCCCAAGGTAAAACATATTGTAAAGTGTGGTATATCACATCCGGAAGATCACCAGCTGCTGCTGCAGCTGTTGCTCTTGTTCCTAAATCTTTTTCTTCTACAGGAATAACTTCAACCTTAATGCCAGTTTTAGCCTCAAAATCCTTGGCCATAGCTTCTTGTTTTGCCATTCTAGCTGGTTGAACTTCTGTAGTCCAAAAAGTGATGTCTGCAAAACTAATATTTGTTACAAAAAATATTAGAGTGCAAACAGTTATTATTATTTTTTTAATCATTGATTTCCCCTCTTTTCGTTGATTAACAAAAGAAATGTATCAGCGAGGCAAATGAAAGACAATAGGTTTAAAGTGACTTTATAACTCAAAAAGTCAATAAATATAATATTTTTTAAATTAAGAATTTTTTATTTTTTAGAATTGATCTAATCATTTGAAACATTAAAGGAATTTTTTTTGAATCAAATTTTTTTAAAATAAAAGGCGCAATTTCTCTTACAAGTTGTTCGCCTTCTACAGTATCATTTGCCATAAACTTTTTTTTAGCTC
>CACCWT010000037.1 GCA_902549785.1 uncultured Pelagibacteraceae bacterium | reverse complement strand
TATTTTAATTTTTTTATGCTTAATTCAAATCCATCAATATCAGTATTATCTCCAACTAAATTCCCTTTATTAAGAGAAATAGTATTTACAGATTGTGTTTTTATTGCATTGCCACTTAAAATATCTAAATGAGGAATTATTAATTTTTTAAAAGGGACAGTAATATTCAAACCATCCAAATCTCCTTTTTTCATGGATTTACATAGTTCAGATAAATCATTTTCATGAGCTTCCAATTTTGCATAAATTGCGTTTAAATTATTTCTTTTTATCCAATAGTTATGTAGCTTTGGAGATAAAGAATGTTCAATTGGGTTCCCTATTACTAAAAATTTTTTCATTTGGTGAGTTCTAAATATTCTTTAATTTTTTTTATAGGAAGACCCATAATTGTGTCTTCGTCACCTTCAATATTTAAAAATAAAGTTCTACCTTCTCCTTCAATTTGATAAACATTATAAGCGTACAAAGCCTCATCACTAATTTTATTTAAGTAGGTAATCAGTTCATTTTCTGAAAAATGCTTCATAGTCAAGTAAGCTTTATCAGTATAATTCCAAATCATAGAACCATTTTTAGATATGCATACTGAACTTATTAGAGAGTGTTTTTTTCCATTGAGTTTCTTTAAAATTTCAAGTGCTTCATCCCTACTTTCTGGCTTTGATATAAGCTCACCTGATAAATCAATTACACTATCGGCTCCCAAAACTAATTTATTATTTAATTTTTGACTAACTTTATTAGCCTTTAGCTCAGCAAGATTTTTGGAAATAATTTCAGGCGAAGCACCCTCTTTCAACATACTTTCTTTAATTGGTTCTTCGTCTACATTAGAAACTTCAACATTAGTTTTAATGTCATATCTATCCAATATTTGTTTTCTAACCTTACTTTTAGACGCTAAAATAATATTAAGCATTTTTTTTATTTTTTATTTCATAGATCTTTATTACTGAGGCCGCTGTTTCCTCTACTGATTTTCTTGTTACATCTATTGTTGGCCAATTATTTTCTTTGAAAATCTTTCGAGCTCTGTTTAATTCATCCCTTATTTTATCAATATTTACGTACTCGCTGTTATGATCCTCTTTAAGAGAAGTTAATCTGTTCTTTCTTAAATCATATAATCTCTCTGCTTCTGTAACTAAACCAACTACACATGGTGAAAAGTTTTTTTCAGTAACTTTAGCTGGTAAAGAATTTATATTAACTAGTGGAATATTTGATGTTTTAAAACCTTTATTAGCTAAATAGATAGAAGTTGGTGTTTTGCTTGTCCTGCTAACACCAAGAAGTAAAATATCTGATTTCTCAATATCTTCCGTTTGATTACCATCATCATGGTTCATGGTAAATTGTATAGCTTCAATTCTATCATAATATTCTTCATTAAGAATATGTTGTCCACTAGGTTGATGAGAGGCTTTTTGGTTTAAAACTTTGGAAAAATTTAGAATTAATTCACCAAGTACTCCAAAACAGGGTATATCTCTTTCATAAGCTTTCTCAGTAAGATATTTTGCGAGCTTACTGTTAACTATGGTGTATAAAATTATTGAATTTTTATCTTTTTTTGCTTGTTTTAAAATGCTCAAAGTCTGGCTTTCGGTCCTAGTAAAAGAGAAATGATTTGTTTCATATTCAAAATTAGGAAATTGAGCTTTTAAAGCTAAAAAAATTCTATCAAGCGTTTCGCCAGTTGAATCTGATATCAAATAAATTTGGTATAAGTTTCTCATGTATAAGATGTTTATAAACTATTAGTAAAATAAGAAAAATGTAGATTTATTTACTAAAATGATAGTTGTTAGATTTTTTGTCATTTAATTAGATGATTTATAAATTGTGATTATACTTATACATAATAACACTAGAATGTGATAAAATTAGATTAATCATTGAAAAATCTAACTAATTTAAGTTTAAAAATGTTGATAAAAAGTTATTTAAGTGTGGAAATTGAGTAATTTACGTAATTCACAATACATAATACTAATAAGGTAATTAATATATCTATTTATATGAATCCCATAACTAACTGCATCAAAAATCAGGATACTAAAAGTAATCCTATATGGCTAATGAGACAGGCCGGAAGGTACTTGCCAGAGTTTAGAGAAATTAGGAAAGAAAATTCAGATTTTATAAAACTTTGTCTTAATAGTGATTTAGCATCTCAAATTACTCTTCAACCTATAAAAAGATTTGGGTTCGATGGAGCTGTAATTTTTTCAGATATTTTGATGTTACCTTATGGACTTGGTCAAAAAGTAGAATTTGAAAAAAACTTTGGACCTAAATTAGGAGAAATAAATTTAGAAATAATAAAAAATGTTGACGAAATAAACTTTACTGAAAAAGTTTACAAAGTATACAAAGCAATTTCAAAAACTTCAAAAGACGCTTTAATGAATAATAAGGATACAATTGGATTTGTTGGAGCACCTTGGACTATTCTAGTTTACATGATTAATAGATCTTCTCCCAAAAAAGGTTTATCTACTGATTTTTTTAAAGATGAATTTTTAATTAATAGATTATTAGGAATAATAGAAAAGTTTTTAAAACTTCATATAAAAAATCAAGTTGAAGCTGGCGCTCAAATTATTCAAATTTTTGATAGTTGGGCTGGGCTATTAAAAGATAAAATTCCAGAATATATTTATATACCTACTTTAAATATTGTAGAATATGTTAAAGAACTAGGAGTTCCTGTTATCTGTTTTCCTAGAGGCATTAAAGATTATAAAAATTTCTGTGATATTGTTAAACCTGATGCTGTAAATATAGATTACGATGTAGACCCAAAGAAAATAGTAAATGAAATAGAAATACCAATACAGGGTGGTCTTGACCCAAAAATTTTGTTAACAGACCAAAAAACCCTTAGAAAAGAAGTTGAAAAATATCTTAGTATTTTTAAAGACCACCCATACGTTTTTAATTTAGGCCATGGAATACTTCCTGAAACTAAAATTGAAATGGTTGAAGAATTAATCAATATTGTAAGAAACTTTAAATGACACCGAACCACCCAAAAGTTAATTATGGTAAGACCGGCATTTTAATTGTTAATCTTGGTACGCCTGACTCAACAAATTGGTTAGATATTAGAAAATATCTAAAGGAATTTTTGTCAGACAGACGAGTAATTGAGGTAAATCCTTTAATTTGGCAGGTAATACTTAATTTATTCATACTTACTTTTAGACCTTCAAAAACAGCAAAAGCTTATAAAGAAATATGGATGGAAGATAAAAATATGTCTCCATTAAGATATTTTACTGAAAGTCAATCTGTAAAATTATCTAAACAAATAGGCAACGAAAACTTAATTGTCGATTTTGCTATGAGGTATGGAAATCCGAGTATTAAAAGCAAAATTCATGGTCTTCAAAAAAAAGGTTGTGAAAATTTAATCGTGCTTCCCTTGTATCCGCAATATGCAGCAGCAACTACAGCAACAGTTTGTGATGAGGTTTATAGAACTTTAATGAAAATGAGATGGCAACCAAATCTTAAAATAATCCCTCATTACGAGTCTGAACCTCTTTATATTGATGCAATCAAAAATAGTATTGTTAAAAAAATTAGTGAAATTAATTGGCAGCCTGATTTAATAATTGCCTCTTATCATGGGATACCTAAGAAATATTTTGATAAAGGAGATCCCTATCATTGCTATTGTCACAAAACAACTAGACTGATTTCTGAAAAATATTCAGAAATTAAAATTATGACAACATTTCAATCAAGATTTGGTCCCCAAGAATGGCTACAACCCTATACCGACAAAACTTTCGAGGCTTTACCTAAAGAAGGTAAAAAAAATATTTTAGTTATTTGCCCTGGATTTTCGTCAGATTGTGTAGAAACTTTAGAGGAAATATCAATTCAAGGAAAAGAAAGTTTTATTAAATCTGGTGGAGAAAATTTTGATATGATTCCATGTTTAAATGATAATGAGGATCATATTAATTTATTCAAACATCTTATTTCAAAAAATTTATAATTAATGAGCGGATACCTTTTATTTAAATCACTCCATTTAATTGCAGTAATTTCTTGGATGGCAGGCCTTTTATATTTGCCAAGAATATTTGTTTATCATGTTGAAAATTTTGAAAAAGATCAAGCTACTGAGATTTTTGAAACAATGGAAAGAAAACTTTATAATTATATAATGCGACCGGCTATGATCTTATCCTGGCTTTTTGGTATCATACTGATTTGGATAAATGGGATTGAAACTTTTGCTTATCTATGGCTACAGCTTAAAATCTTACTACTAGTAGTTTTGACTATTTACCATGAATACCTTGGAAAATGTATCCGGTTGCTAAAATCAAAAGAAAACACCAAATCTTCAAAATTTTATAGAATAATTAATGAAATTCCTACTGTATTGCTGATTTTTATTGTATTTATTGTAGTTTTTAAACCTATCTAGGGTTGAAATTTTAATTTGAATATATATATTTAAACTATCTTAAACGAAACTCCCTTCAATGAACATTCAAGAATTAAAAGAAAAAAGCTCTGAAAAATTAATCACTGAAGCTGAAAAGCTTGGAATAGAAAATGCTAGTACCCTTCGTAGACAAGAAATTTATTTTGCAATTTTAAAAAAACTTGCAGAAAAAGGAGAAGAGATAACTGGTGGAGGAGTTTTACAACTACTTCAAGATGGTTTTGGTTTTCTAAGGGCAATGGAGTCTAATTATTTACCAGGAGCAGATGATATATATGTAAGTCCAAGTCAGATAAGAAGATTTGGATTGAGGACTGGAGATACAGTTGAGGGACCTATTAGATCCCCTAAAGACGGAGAAAGATATTTTGCACTTCTTCAAGTAAGTAAGATAAATTTTGAAGAACCGGATAAATTTAAGCATAAAATTGCGTTCG
>CACCWT010000036.1 GCA_902549785.1 uncultured Pelagibacteraceae bacterium | reverse complement strand
CAAATGTATTTGCTGAGCAAATAATATGTGAATATTTATCAGCGTGTTTTAAAATTGCTGCAGTATAATTCTCAGCAATATAATTTTCATAAATTTCATTGTCCATATGAAGTACTTTTTTTACCAAAGGTACCTCGGATAAGGATTTTGCAACGTCATCTGCATTATGACCAATTAATAAAACATGTAAGTCTTGATCAATTTGTGATGCAGCGGTAATTGCATTTAAAGTAAATGGTTTTACTTCTTTGTTGTTATGCTCTGCTATTAATAAAACTGACATTAAATTACCTTAGCCTCATTTTTTAATTTTTGCACCAACTCCTCAACACTAGCAACCTTTATACCTGCTTTTCTTTTTGGTGGTTCCTCAATTTTAATATGTTCTATTCTAGATTTAGTATCAACTCCTAGATCTGACGCATTAATTTGTTCAATAGGCTTTTTCTTTGCTTTCATAATATTTGGAAGTGATGCATATCTTGGTTCATTAAGTCTTAAGTCACATGTCACTATTGCAGGTGTATTAACTTCAATAGTTTCTAAACCCTCATCGACTTCTCTAGTTACTTCTAATGAATTTTCTTTAACCTCAATTTTTGAAGCAAAAGTAGCTTGAGGCCACTTTAAATGTGCAGCCAACATTTGACCAGTTTGGTTGCAATCATCGTCAATTGCTTGTTTGCCCATGAAAACTAAATCTGGATTTTCTTTTTCAACAATTTTTTTAAGAATTTTAGAAACAGCAAGAGGTTCTAGTATACTATCCACTTTTACATGAATTCCTCTATCCGCTCCAACTGCTAGTGCTTTTCTAACAGTCTCTTGGGCTTTTTCTTCTCCTACTGTAACAGCTATTATTTCTGAAGCTTTTCCTGCCTCTTTAATTTTAACAGCTTCCTCAATTGCATTATCATCTGGTGGATTAGTTGACATTTTAACATTGTCTGTCACAACACCACTACCATCCTCTTTTACTCTTATTTGGACGTTATAATCAATAACCCTTTTTACAGCGACTAATATTTTCATTATGCTCTTAATAATTTATTTTCTGCATCATAAGGACTCTCTTCTAAAATTGTTGCCTCATGCATCTTACCAAGTATATCAATCTTTAGTTTTTGTCCAATATTAGCTAGCTCTGGCTTAACCATTCCTAGTGCGATAGATTTACCTAGTCTAAAACCAAAATCACCTCCTGTCGCTCTACCAACAACACTACCATTTTCATAAATAGGGTTATTTCCAAGCACATCAGCATCACTAGTTTCATGAACTTCTAAAGTAACAAGTTTGTTATCAAATCCTTTTTCTCTCCATTTATTTAAAGCATCAAGTCCAATAAAACTCCCTTTATTTGGATGTACAAATCTATCTAGACCACTTTCATATGGTGAGTATTCAATGGATAATTCGGTACCAACCAATTTATAAGATTTTTCAACTCTTAAACTATTCATTGCTCTTATACCATATGGTTTTAAACCTAAATCTTGCCCTGCATTCATCAACTTATCAAAAATATGATTTTGATATTCAATTGGATGGTGTAGTTCCCAGCCTAACTCTCCTACAAAATTTACTCTCATTGCATTTACTGGAGCAAAACCTACATCTACTTGTTTTGCACTTAGCCATTTAAAATTTTCATTTGAAAAATCATCATTAGACACCCTCTGCATTAACTCTCTTGCTTTTGGACCTGATACAACTAGAACACCTTTGCTGTTTGTTAAATTTTCAAATTGGACAGATCCATCTTTTGGCATCCAACCTAATATCCAATCATGATCTAACCTTTGAAATGCTCCAGCAGAAACCAAATAAAAACTATTTTCTGATTCTCTCATTATTGTAAATTCTGAATGAACACCACCTTTAGTATTCAATGCATGACATAAATTAATTCTACCTATTTTTTTTGGAAGTTTGTTTGCGACCAACTTATCTAAAAATTCTTCAGCTCCAGGACCTTTTATTCTACATTTTGCAAATGCTGTCATATCTAATAGACCAACATTTTCCTTTACATTTTTGCACTCTTTCTCAATAGCCTTGAACCAATTTGATCTTCTAAAAGACCAATCATCCTTTTGTTCCATGCCATCAGTTGCAAAAAAGTTTGGTCTTTCCCATCCAAATTTTTGACCAAAAACTGCACCAAGATTTTTCATTCTGTCATAACACGGGGCTGTTCTTAAAGGTCTTGCAGCTGGTCTTTCTTCATCTGGAAAGTGAGTTATAAATACATGACTGTAAGCTTCTTCATTCTTCTCTTTAAGATATGATTTTGAACAATAATCACCGTATCTTCTTGGTTCAACACCAAGCATGTCTATTGTAGGTTCTCCATCAACAATCCACTCTGCTAGTTGCCATCCGGCTCCACCAGCTGCAGTGATGCCAAAACTATGACCTTCATTAATCCAAAAGTTTTTTAATCCCCATGCTGGACCAACTATAGGATTTCCATCTGGGGTATAACAAATCGCACCATTATAAACTTTTTTAACACCTACTTCTCCAAATGCTGGAACTCTATGTATTGCACCTTCGATATGTGGTGCAAGTCTATCCAGGTCTTCTTGAAATAATTCGTATTCAGACTCTTTGGATGGGCCATCAACATAACATGCAGGAGCTCCATCTTCATAAGGTCCTAAAATTAAACCACCCGCTTCCTCTCTCATGTACCATCTGCTATCGCTATCTCTTAAAACTCCCATTTCTGGAAGACCTTCTTTTTTTCTTTTTTGAATTTCTGGGTGGGGTTCTGTTACAATGTATTGATGTTCAACTGGTATTACTGGAATATCTAAACCAACCATCTTACCAGTTTGTCTAGCAAAATTTCCTGAACATGAAATTACATGTTCACATTCTATAGATCCTTTATCGGTTTCAACAACCCATCCATCTTTATTTTGTTTCATTGCAAGAACCGTTGTATTTCTGTAAATCTCAGCACCTCTATTTCTTGCGCCAGTAGCTAATGCTTGTGTTAAATCAGCTGGTTGAATATATCCATCTTCAGGGTGTTGAATTGCTCCAATCAAATCCTTTGTATTACACAAAGGCCAAATTTCTTTTACTTGATCTGGCGTTAAAAATTTTACATCTACTCCGATAGTTTTTGCAACTCCAGCATATTGATGATACTCATCCATTCTATCTTTGTTGTCTGCTAATCTGATATTTGAAACAACACTGAACCCGACGTTTTTGCCTGTTTCTTCCTCTAAACTTTTATAAAGATTAACTGCATATTTATGTAACTGGCCGACTGAGTAACTCATGTTAAATAATGGAAGTAACCCAGCTGCATGCCATGTTGAACCAGAAGTCAATTCTTTTCTTTCAATCAAAACAACATCTGACCAGCCCTTTTTAGCTAAGTGATACAGAGCACTAACACCAACAACTCCTCCACCTACTACTACAACTTTTGCTTTTGATTTCATTACGCGATTTTTACCTAATTTTTCTTATAAACAAAACATAATTCTAATAGTCATAATCGTCATCATCGTCATCTCTCCAACCCATTTGATACATTAAATATGCAGCAGTTATGACACTAAAAACTCCTGCGGCCATACCAAAATTTACTCCCATCTCTTGACCAAAATAGTACCATCCAATTTGGGTCGCGCCAATTGGAGGGATGCAAAGAATAGCCATCAATATGGCAATTCTTACTGGAAAACTTGGTTTTTTCATTAAATAGACGAGCCCATTGGCATAGGTTGAGAGACTGCTGTGGTCAGCCAACAATTTCTTAAAAATCCATCAACTTCATATTTTTCAACTTGCCATTTAAATTTATAATACTTTTTTTCTTTATCCATTATGGTCACTTCAAAAGTCGAAACACCTTTTGATTTGTAAACCTCTTTAATTTCATAATTTTCATGATTTAAAAGCATTGAATAAGAATCTGTTTTGATCATATTTTTAAATCTTTCAATAGGCCCTGTGACTCTCTGATTGTTTGGGTGCGCAAAAAACCATGTTTGAATTATCCCATGGTCTTTACTGGGGGTATCATTTTTCATTAAAGCATTAAGCTGAATTTCAATTACTTCTCTAGGTTTAATATCTGGATTTGGTTTTTTTATTTCAGCGTTTAATTCATTTGTAGAAAAAATTAAAAGTATAGATACAAAAAAAATTCTATAAATGACTGGCTGTATTTTTAACATCTTCCAAAAATTCAATTCTTTTTTCATTTGATACAAATGGTACAGCAAAATATCGTTTATAGGTAATGTCATAAATACCACACTTATTAAAAATACCTTTTTTAATTCTTCTAAGGGGTAAATTTAAAAAAAAATCTGAAATTGAGAATCTGGGTGAACCATATGTGCAAAAAATCAAAGCTTTTTTGCTTTTTAGTTTACCAACAGCATATCCATAATTACCGAAAAGTTTCTTAAATGAAAAAGCCCAGGGCGGTGCTAAAACCTTATCGATCCAACCTTCTACAATAGCAGGCATTCTATAATTCCATATAGGAGCAACTAGTACTATTAAATCAGAATCATCAATTTTTCTTCTATGATCCAAAACAATATCGTCAGCATTTTCACCGGCATATACTGGATCAAATTTTTCTTTATATAAATCTACACATTCAACTAAATGACCATTTTCCCTAGCAGATTTTATGAAATTATCTTTTATAGCAGAATTAAAAGATTTATCGTTGTAATGCCCATATACCAAAAATACTTTTTTCATTAATCTTTAAGGACTGGAAAAACTGGATTAGATTTTTGAAAAAGTTTTTGATACTCCTGTTTAATACATCTATTGGAAATAAATTGGATATTCTCTTTATCTGCTAAAACTTTTGCCTCATCACTATGAATTCCGTATTGTAACCATAAAACTTTTGTTCCTTTTTTAATTGCTTCTTTTGCAATTCCTTCAGCCTCTTTTGAGGGTCTAAAAACATCAACTATATCTATTTCTTCCTTTATCTTATCTAAAC
>CACCWT010000035.1 GCA_902549785.1 uncultured Pelagibacteraceae bacterium | reverse complement strand
AAAAATGTTCCTGAATGAATAAATACATTTATAGAGGTTAATGATTTTCCAGCAAGATTTTGAGGAAAACTTAATGCTAAGGCAGGTTGCGTTAAAGATAAAACAATTGACGATAAAATATAAAGAGTAAACATTATAGCCCCTGCATTTTGGCCCATTATTATTATAGAAAATAAAACAACATAACTTATTGGCAAACCAATCTTTACAATTTTTATGCTGTCAATGCCTAAAGATGAAAATTTTGGTAAAATATATCCCCAAAACATAAATGCAAATAACATTGTTATATTTATCCAAAACAAGCCTGTAGCACTATCAAGTGGAGAATACCCCGCAACATTTAACATCCAAGGACCTGCCCATAAAGTTTGGACTGCTTGGACGCCTCCGTAATTTAAGAAACATAGTGGAACCAAGCTTATGAATAATTTATTTTTCCATACATCCGAAAGATTTCCTTTCTCCTGAGTTATTGTATTTTTAGGACTATTATTCCAAGATGGGGTAAAAACTAAAATTAAAATAATACTTAATAAAATCAAAATTGAAATTAAAAGAAAAATAGATCTCCAGCCGATCATCGGTAGTAAAATTTGTACTGGTAATGTTGAAATTACAAAACCAAAACTTGCTACCATCAACATCCATGAATTTGCTCTTTGCTGGTATTTTTCTTCAAACCAAACACGATAACCAGTCAAAGGTCCCATTAAACATGCTGCAACACCAACACCAATAAAAAATCTAGAAATTAACAATCCTGTAAAACTTTTTGCAAATGCAAAAGAAATGGTACTAATCAGAGCTATCAATATAAGATATGCAACGACTTTTTTTGGTCCATACTTATCAAGAAGTAAACCTGCTGGTATTTGCATTAATGAAAATCCTAAAAAATAACCACCTGCTAGCAGCCCAAGGTTACCCGCTGATAAATCAAATTCACTTGTTAGAACTGGAGTGAGTGTGGCAGTAATTGATCTTAATAAATTAGAAATAAAAAAGCCGAAGGCAAATACACAAAAAATTAAAATACTTTTATTTGCTTTACTAATCATTTATATCTCTCTACTTAATCATTACTATGAATAATCAGTCAACAAAAGATAAAGATGCACGATCGTCGAATGCAATGGCAGCGACTTCTCATCCATTGGCCACTGAAGAAGCATTAAAAATACTTAAAATGGGAGGAAATGCAGTTGATGCCTCTATTGCTGCTTCAATTGTTTTATCAGTTGTTGAACCTAACGCAACAAGTATCGGTGGTGATTGTTTTGCAATTGTTAAAATGAGTAATAAAGATGCAGTATCTTTTAATGGATCTGGTTTGGCTCCAGAAAAATTAAATTATGATTTCTTTAAGGAAAAAAATATAGATAAAATTGGATTAACAAGTCCTCATTCGGTAACTATACCTGGAGCAGTTCATGCTTGGGAAACTATCCATAAAGAATTTGGCAAACTTGATTTTGAACAATTATTTTCAGGAGCAATTGATATTGCAAAAAATGGCCATAAAATTTCTAAGGTAGTGTCAAATGCTTGGCATAACAGTTTAAATAAAATTACTGAAAATGAGAATTCAAAAAAAATTTTTTTAAAAGATGGTCGTACATATCAAGAAAATGAATTAATGAAAAATATTGCGTTGGGAGAAACGCTTGAGGCAATTAGTAAAAAAGGAAGTAAAGAATTTTATGAAGGTGAAACTGCAAAAGATATAATTGAAAGTTTAAATGAATTAGGAGGCGTTCATACTTTTGAAGATTTTTCTAAGCAGAAAACAATAAGATCAGTAACAATCAAATCTTTATATAAAGGTGATTTTATTCATCAATGCCCTCCTAATGGACCTGGTGTTACGGTATTAGTTATGATGAAATTATTAGAAAGACTAAACATTCAAAACTATAAATTCAACAGCGTAGAAAGATTTCATCTTGAAGCAGAAGTTACAAAACAAGCCTATAAAGTTAAAGAAACAAGTTTGGGTGATCCAAGTTTTGCAAATATTAATTTGGACGAAATTTTAAGTGATAAAAATATTGAAGATATTTTTAATAAAATTAGTCTAAATTCATGCAGTGATGTTGGTGACTTAAATATTCCAGCTCACCCAGAGACAATTTATCTAACAGTAGTAGATAAAGACTTAAATAGCGTATCAATAATCAATTCTGTTTGTTATGTTTTTGGATCAGGGATTACAACAAATAAAAGTGGAATACTTTTGCATAATAGAGGTACAAATTTCAGAGTAGAGCATGGACACCCTAACTGTATTGCTGGCTTAAAAAGACCATTGCATACTATTATTCCAGGTATGGTCATTGATAAAGGTAACAACGCAACCTTAAGCTATGGTGTTATGGGTGGTCAATATCAACCAGTCGGACAAGTTCATGTTTTAAATAATATGATTGATTATGGGATGGGACCGCAAGAAGCTTTAAGCTTTCCTAGAGCATTTCATTTTAATAATATTTATAAGCTCGAAAAAACTGTTGATAAAGAGATTTTTCAAGGTCTTAAAGAATTAGGTCACAATGTAGAATATATTGATGGTACACATGGTGGAGGGCAAGCAATAAAAATTAATAGAAGCGAAGGTGATCTATTAGGTGGATCAGATCCTAGAAAAGATGGGTACGCAAAAGGATATTAGAAGTGTCAAAAAGAATTGTTAAAAACATTTTTGAAAATAGTGAAAATGATAAAATTGCAATTTCGTCTGAAAACAATTCAAAAATTAGTTACAGAGATTTAAAAATATTTGTTGAAGATATTTCAAAACAATTATCAGGAAATGGTATATCTAATAAAGATAGAGCCGCAATAGTTCTACCGAATGGACCATCTATGGCCACTTGTTTCTTAGGAATTTCAAGTTACATGTCTGCTGCTCCTCTTAATCCATCATATAAATCAGAAGAGTATGAGTTTTATCTTAAGGATTTAAATCCTAAAATAATTATTGTTGAAAAAAATTCAAATAATCCGTCAGTAGAAGTTGCAAAAAAATTAAATATAGAAATTTGTGAATTGAAAATCCATAAAGATCAACCTGAAGGTTTATTTGATTTGTTTGATAACAAAAGTGATTATTCATCCCCAAATGAAAATGATGAGGCTTTAGTCCTGCATACTTCAGGAACTACCTCAAGACCAAAAATTGTGCCGTTATCTAATAAAAATATTTATTCATCTTCTGAAAATATTTCAAAAAGTTTAAGTCTTACAGATAATGATCATTGTTTAAATATTATGCCATTATTTCATATTCATGGACTTATAGCAGTTTTAGCGACATCAATGAAAGTTGGTGCATCAGTATGTGCCTCTGGCGGTTTTAATGCATTAAAGTTTCTTGATTTGGCTAGATTAGAAAAAATTACTTGGTATTCAGGCGTACCAACTATGCATCAAGCAATCTTATTAAGAGCAAATAAAAATAAAGAGGCAGCAAAAAACTTAAATTTAAGATTAATTAGATCTTCCTCAGCTTCATTACCTCCTGCTGTATTTAAAGATTTAAATGAAGCATTTAATTGTCCTGTTATTGAAGCATATGGGATGACTGAAGCAACGCATCAAATGACGTCAAATCCATTACCACCAAAACAACAAAAAGCAGGATTTGTAGGCCTACCAGCAGGTCCAGAAGTATGTATTATGAGTGAAAATGGTGACATGATGAAACAAGGTGAAGAAGGCGAAGTATGTATAAAGGGTGAAAACGTAACACTTGGCTACGAAAATAATGAAGAAGCAAACAAAACAAGTTTCACAAATGGTTGGTTTAGAACTGGTGATCAAGGATATTTTGACGCAGATGGCAAAAGCCCTAGAGAACCAGTCAACATTGCAGCTTCATCTGATAACATGTCACCAAAAAGATTATCTGTTACTATCACATCAAATTGTTTGGGATTTCTAACTAACTGCATTGCACAGTTATCTGCTAGCATATGTTTTAATTCTACATCACTATATTCTTTGTCATGAATTGCTTGAACTTCTTCTTTCCATAATTGACCTGCCTCCATGACATTCGACTTTTCACAGGAAGTAACTTTATTATTCCTTTTTCTGGCTAGATCAAATGCAACACGGGCTACTCTCTCAATTTCACTAGTAGTATAAACATGAGTATTAATTCCTTTTCTTTCGCCATTATCAATTGGTTTTATCCCTCTAGGTTCACCAAAGTAAATACCACCTGTTAATTCCCTAACAAAAAGAATATCTAAATCAGAAACAAATTCAGGCTTTAAACTTGAGGCATCAACAAGTTGCTTGAAACAAATTGCTGGTCTCAAATTTGCAAATAATTTCAATTCTTTTCTTAATTTTAATAGAGCTCTCTCTGGTTTTTTTGAAAAATCAATATTATCCCATTTTGGTCCACCAACAGCTCCCAATATTACTGCAGCGCTTTCTTGTGCCTTGTAAAAAGCTTCATCAGTTATTGGAGTTCCATGTTTATCATAAGCAGCACCACCAACCAAATCTTGGTCAATTTCAAAATCCAAGGATTTATTTGAGTTAAACCATTCAATTATTTTTTTGACTTCAGCAATTACCTCAGGTCCGATACCATCCCCTGGTAATAATAAAATTTTTCTTTTTTTAATTTTAATCATTAAATATCCAAGGTTTTGCTTCTTTAATTTTATTTTCGTATGAAACTATTTTTTCAGATTTTTCTAGTGATAAAGCAATGTCATCTAATCCCTCAATTAGACATTTTTTCTTAAATTGATCTATTTCAAATTTTATTTCTTTATTACCAAAACTTATTGTTTGCTCAGGTAAATTTACAGAAATTTCCTCTTTTCTATTTGAGTACTCAGAAATTTCTTTGATTTGATCCTCTGAAATTGTAATTGGGAGAATCCCATTCTTAAAACAGTTATTATAAAATATATCTGCATAACTTGAACTAATCACACAAGTTATTCCAAAATCCATTAAAGCCCAAGGAGCATGTTCTCTAGAAGAGCCACATCCAAAATTCTTTCCTGCAATTAAAATTTTAGAATTATTATACGGACTATTATTTAAAATAAAGTCATCTATC
>CACCWT010000034.1 GCA_902549785.1 uncultured Pelagibacteraceae bacterium | reverse complement strand
TTTTCTGGTTTTTCTTGCCAACTGGGTTGGCAATGATTTTATTTATTGGTTTGCCAATAATATCTACTGGTATCCAATCTTTTTATGCCCAACATGATCAAGTGGTAAAAGAAGTTAAGAAATGCGATCCTTTTGGCTGTACAGTTTCAATAGTTGTTGATCAAGAAGCAACTTCAATATTAAGAGATGAAAAACCTTTAGGTAAATTTAACGGATTTGGTACTTATATAGATAGAAATCACTTAGCTATTGAGCAAATTTCAGATTTTTGGAAAGAAACTGACTCCTTTGGAGAATTTATCAATCAGGTTACTAATTTACCTTTTTACAAAGCTCTTTTGTTTACTTTAACTTATTGTTTATTTGTAACTCCCAATGTTTTATTGCTAGGTTTCATTATTGCGTTAAGTTTAAATGCAATATCTAGAAAAATAAGAGGCCCATTAATATTTGGTACAATATTACCAATGATAGTTACTCCATTAGTAGGATCCCTTGTTTTATTTTGGATGATTGATGCAGAGGGAATTATTGGTGCAAATTTACAATTAATGATGGAAGATCCATATCTATCATTAAAATCATCTAGAACGCTTACATGGATAACTATAATTATTTATGGAATTTGGCATCATTCTCCTTTTGCTTTTGTAGTTTTTTATGCTGCATTACAAACAGTGCCTCAAGAACCTGTTGAGGCAGCAATTATCGATGGAGCGTCAAGATACCAAAGAATTAGACATATTGTGTTACCACATATTTATCCAGTTGTTACTTTTGTAGCTCTAATTTCATTAATGGACAATTTTAGAGTCTTTGAACCAATAATCGGTTTTAGCGCTGAAGGAAGTGCTCAATCTTTATCTTGGTTAATCTATGATAATTTAGTCAATGAAGAAGTAATCTTATTTGGTTCTGCAGCAGCAACTTCAATGATGACAATTATTGGTATAGCCATATTGTTAGCACCAGTATTAATTAGGACTTGGAAAGAATTTAGGACGGCAAGATAATGGAATATGGTTTAGACAAAAGATCGAATGCACTTAAAACATTTAACACAACTTTTATAATTGTTTGGTTATTAATTGCATGCTTTCCATTTATTTGGACTTTTTGGGGATCGTTTAAAGTAAGAGCAGATTTTTTTTCTAGAGCTGATTGGTGGTATGCGATCTCAGCATTTAATACGTTATTAGAAACAGGTGGTCAATTTACTTCAAAAGCATATTCTGAAGCTTGGACTGAAGGTGAATTTTGGAAAGCATCGAGAAATACAATAATAGTAACAGTATTTGTTGTCTCTATATCACTTTTTTTAGGAACTTTAGGTGCATATGCTTTATCTAGGTCTACTGAAAGATATGCTTTTTGGATATTAATCGCAGCATTAATTTTTAGAGCGATGCCACATATTACTCTAGTCTCAGGATATCTTTTTCCTTTTTTTGAATTACAAATTTGGGGAATCTTACCAACCACAATTGTAGTGTTAGTTGCGATCAATCAACCTTTTACATTATGGCTTCTCTATTCTTTTTTTAAAACTGTTCCAAAAGAATTAGATGAAAGTGCGTTAATAGATGGTTGCTCATATTTTCAAGCATTTAGATATATAATCATGCCAGTGATGTGGCCTGGAGTAATTACAGCTGGTTTGTTTAGTCTTATGTTGGCTTACAACGACTTTACAGTCACTGCATTATTATTAAATCAAGAAAACCACACCATGGTTCCAAAAATACAAAGCTATCTTGGTACTAATCAGCATGAAGGTAATTTAATGTGGGCAGTTTCAGCAGTTGTATCTGCAACTGCACCATTGTTTATGTTAGTCATGTTTTTTCAAAGACAAGTAATAAGTGGCTTAACCACTGGTGCTGTTAAAGGATAATGGCAATCAAAGCCATATTATTTGGTTCTATTGGCACGATAGTAGAAACATCAAATATTCAAAGAAATTGCTTTAATTCAGCTTTTAAAAATTCAGGATTAAAATGGTATTGGAGTAAAAAATTATATCAATCGATGTTAAAAAAATCTGGAGGCGAAAAAAGAGTTAAAAAGTTTAGTCTAGAGAAAAAAACTTTTGTTAATGCAAAAAAAATTAGAAATTTAAAAACTTTAATTTTTAATAATTTTTTAAAAAAGAATAAATTAAAGCCACGTGCTGGAGTAATTAATGTAATCAAATATTGTAAAAAAAATAAAATTAAGATTTGCTTTGTAACCTCTACTACAAAAAATAATATTGATGCAGTATTTATATCCTTAAATAAATATTTAAAAAAAAGTGATTTTGATTACATCGGACACAACAAAATTATAAAAAACTTTAATAATAAAACTGATATTTACTTTCATTGTCTGAAAAAATTAAAACTTTCAAATAAAGATTGTTTAGCAATTGAAGATACAGAAATTAGTTTTAAATATGCCAAAAAAGCTAAATTAAGATGTGTTGCCTTCCCGGGCGATTATCACCGCTCCGGGAAGTACAAGGATTCATTTATAAAAGTTAGACGGCTTAACTCAAAAATATTTGCTGATTTATAGTTGGTCTATTAAACCTGGTGCTAATTTCTTAGACTTTGATGAAAATCTTAACTTCTTAATAGCATCTAGGTTAGATTTATCGTCTCCAACAACCACAAAACCAATCATTCCCATATTTTTGTGTGGCGTACACCAGTAAGCATAAATTCCTGGGACCTCGAACTTGTATTCAACATCCTTATTAAACTTTGATTTAAACTTACCAACTCCATCTGGTACACCCTTTTTTATGAATTCAACGTTATGTCCTTTATCTGTTGCCTTCCAAAGAACTGTATCTCCAGGGTTAACTCTTACTATTTTAGGCTCAAAAACATTTGATTCTTTATCAAGCCTATTAAGCATTTCCACTGTTACATCCGCACCTAAAGCTATATTCGTAAAAAATATACTGATTAATATTATAAATGAACTTGTTAATTTATTATATTTAGTCATAGCGCTGATATATTCTTTTAAAGTCAATAAACAATAACTATATGGTGTAACAAGTTGACACGTCTTTAATTGGTTTTATCTAATAATCTATCAGCCCTCAGAGTAGTGAAAATTATTATGATTAAAAATGGGATACATAATATGTTCATTATTTTCCAACTTGTAAAACTTAAAACAATACCTGCTGTTAAACTTGCAGTAGCTTGAACTGAAAAAACTATAAAATCGTTAAAACCCTGTGCTCTAAATCTTTCTTCTTCTTTATAGTTTAAAACTAATAAACTTGTTCCAGATATAAACAGAAAGTTCCACCCTAGACCCAAAAAAATTAATGAAAAAAGATAATTTATGACTGTTTGATCAAAATAACTAAGTAAAATTGTAAAGATAAAAAATAAAACACCAAAATACATTATTTTACTGTGTCCATATTTTTTTATTAGATTTCCTGTAACTAAAGCAGGAAGGAACATGCTTATGATATGTAATTGAATTACAAAACTTGTATTATTTAAAGACATTTTATCATGAATATGCATGCTAATAGGAGTAGCTGTCATTAAAAATGACATTACTGCATAAGCAAAAGATGATGATACAAGAGCTTGTAAAAATCTAGGCTGAGATATCAATTCTAAAATTGTTCTACCCTTTAATGTTTTTTTATTATTAATAACTTTATTTTCCTTATAAAAAATTAAAAAAATAATAGATGACAAAGTTAATAAAGATAAACAAAGATACGAGCCGACATACAATCCCTCTGAAATAATATTTTTTCCAAAATTTGCTAAGTTTGGACCAAGTAAAGCTGACAAAATCCCCGCAAAAAGTAATAATGAAATAGCTTTTGGTGCTTGTTTTTTGTCAACACTTTCCGCTGCAGCAAAACGATACTGATGAGCAAAAGCCATTCCAAATCCAAGACAAAAACAAGAAAATGAATACAGAATAAAATTTTGCTTTAATACAGAATATGCTGCTAATAGTGCAAATAATGAAGTTGTTATAGATGAAAATATAAAACCTTTTTTTCTTCCTGTAATACTCATAATTTTAGAGGCAGCTATAATAAAAATAGCTGTACCCACAATTGAAAATGACATAGGTAATGTTGAAAGAGATTTAATTGGACTGATACTAGTTCCAATAATTCCACTTAAAAAAACAGTTACAGGTGCAACAGAGAATGCAAATGCATTGCTAGCAAATAGCAACCATACATTTTTGTTCATTAAGATATTATACTCTTTTCTTACCTTGAACTACCCTGTCCAATATTAATGCAACAAATAATATTGCAACACCAGCTAAAATTCCTTGCCCAACATTTGCATATTGGAGTGCCTCTAGCACGTCCTGTCCTAAACCTTTTGCTCCAATAAGTGAAGCCACAACAACCATTGCTAAACTTAACATTACAGTTTGATTTACACCAGCAAGTATTGATGGTGTTGCAAGCGGTAAATCTACTTTTCTAAGAAGATACCATTTAGATGCACCGTAAGCTATTGCCGCCTCTCTAATAGTTTCAGGAACTCCTCTTAAGCCTAATACTGTAAGTCTTACAACAGGTGTTCCTCCAAAAATCATTGTAATGATTACTGCCGCAACCTTCCCTGTTCCAAAAAATGCAATGACGGGAATCATAAATACAAATGCAGGCATTGTTTGCATAAAATCCATTATTGGTCTTATCATTGAATAAAATCTTTGACGTCTTGCACAATAAATTCCTAGAGGTATTCCAATAACAATACTTAAAATTGCAGCCGTTCCCAGTAAGGCAAGTGTAGTCATTGCTTTTACCCAAAATCCCAAAAAGCCCATGTAAGCTAAAAATCCTGCAGAGTATATCGCAGTTCTTATGCCTGCTGATAAAGCAGTTAAAACTACAATTGTAGTTATAATCACAATCCATGGTGTTTTTACAAATAAAAGTTCTAAAAAATCGAGAACAGATCTAATTCCAATTGTTATTGCGGTAAATACAGCATCTCCTTTTATAACTGCATAATCAAAAATTGTTTCAACCCATTTTATAGAGGTAAGTCTTATTTCTGGATGAGTAGGAAAATCATTCATTATTGAGAAGAAACCTGGAAAACTATAATGTATTACTGAAAAAAACATAATAATTATTGTAAAACCAATGCTTAAAAAATAATTTTTTGTTTTCATTCCAGGACTAATTGATTTATTTGATAACCATTCGGAGTATCTTTTTTCTAAAACTGTATTTGCTAATATTCCTTGAATAAATTTTACAAAAATTAACAACACAATTCCTGAAATTGTAATCCATATTGCAGAAGCCTCGATTTGCTGAACATCAACTACATATTCCTTCATTGCGTCTTCAAGTGATGTAATTGCCCTCTCGTAGACTTCGACTTTATCTGGATTGTTCTCTTTTGCAGCCTCTAATTGTTTGTATCTAAAATCGATAGTTGATTGAATTTTATCAATTTTTTCTAAGGCATCTTTAGTAATATTTCCAAATAAGCCTCTAATTATTTGAACAACAGCAAATGTTTCGATTATTAAAAATGCTAGCGCATAATTCCAAATATTTCTTAACCCAAACCACATTGGTCCAAATAATGCAGCAAATAAATTAAAAGAAAAAGAATAAGAGGGTTTGCTTCCAATTT
>CACCWT010000033.1 GCA_902549785.1 uncultured Pelagibacteraceae bacterium | reverse complement strand
TCCATGCATACAAATAAAAAAAAACCAGAAGCAGATAGAAAAATTACTTTAAACAAGGAAGCTTTTGGATTTTTAGACATTGGAGGTTTTTATCAATAAATCAAAAGTTACATTACAACGCCTACTTGCCAAGGATTAAATTCCTCATCACCGTAGCCATTAATTTCACTTTTTGATTTATTTCCTGAAGCGGTATTTACAACAAGATCAAATATCTTACTTCCAACTTCTTCAATATCTTCTTTTCCTTCAGCTATTGTTCCACAATTAATATCCATATCTTCTTCCATTTTTTTATACATTGCAGAATTAGTAGACAATTTTAAACTTGGTACCGGTTTACATCCAAAGCAAGAACCTCTACCTGTAGTAAAACATATGACATTTGCACCAGAAGCAACTTGTCCTGTAACAGAAACTGGATCATACCCTGGAGAGTCCATAAAATTAAAGCCTTTATTTTTCAATGGCTCTGCATATTCTAATACATCTTCTAAAATTGATTTACCGCCCTTTGCAACAGCACCAAGAGATTTTTCTAGAATTGTAGTTAAGCCACCTCTTTTATTTCCTGGTGCAGGATTGTTGTCCATTGTACTATTGTTTATTGAAGTATAATGCTTCCACCATTCTAGTCTTTTCATAAGTTTATTTGCTGTTTCTTGGCAGTTTGCTCTATTGATTAAAAGGTGTTCTGCACCATAAATTTCAGGAGTTTCTGATAATATAGAACTTCCCCCTTTTTTTACCAACATATCAGCTGCTACACCCAAAGCTGGATTTGCAGTTATACCCGAATATCCATCTGAGCCACCACATTGAAGAGCCAAAGTTAAATGACTCACTGACTCTGGAGTTCTTTTAATATCATTAGCCTCTGATAACAGATTTTTAATTTGAGATAAGACTTTATCTACAATTTTTTTTGTGCCACCCTCATCTTGAATCGTTAAAAAATGTATCCTGTTATGTTTTTTGACAGACTCATCAAATAAACTTACTTGTGCGCATTCGCAACCTAAGCCAATGACAAAAACATGTGAAAAATTTGGATGATTTTTAAAACCATCAATTGTTCTTTGAAACATTTGCATTCCTTCGCTAACTGTATTCATGCCACATCCAGTAGAATGCGTAATTGGAACGATTCCATCTATATTAGGGTAATTATTTAAAATGTTTGAATATTTTATCTTTTCAACAATCATCTTTGTTACAGTTGCCGAACAATTTACTGTACTTACAATTCCTATATAGTTTCTTGTAGCAACTTGACCATTTTCTCTCAAAATTCCATTGAAAAAAGTATCTGCATTTTCATCAACAATTGTTTTTTTATTATTTACTTTAAAGGCTCTTTCAAATTCTTTAAATTCTAAATTATGCGTGTGAACATGTTCGCCTGCACTTATATTTTTTGAGGCAAATCCTATTATTTGATCATATTTGATTATCGGGTCGCCTTTTTTAATTGGTTTTAAACAAACTTTATGTCCAAAAGGTATTGGATCAATAGTGCTAATATCCTGATCATTTATTTTTGTTTTTTCTGGCATAATGAATTGACTTACGCCAACATTGTCATTTTTATTTAGAACAATTAGACTATTCATTTTTCAATATAAGTTTTATAAAACATTATAAATTAATTTAATTGAAATAAAATATTTATAATTTGATGAAAAAAAAGAATTTAAGAAGCAAACAATGGTTTGACGATCCTAAAGACCCTGGTATGACAGCCATGTATTTAGAAAGATATCTTAATTATGGACTTACAAGAGAAGAGCTTCAATCGGGCAATCCAATTATAGGTATCGCACAGTCAGGTAGCGATTTATCCCCATGCAATAGACATTTTTTATCTTTAAGCAAAAGAATTAAAGATGGAATTAGAAGAGCAGGCGGTATTCCGATGGAATTTCCTACTCATCCAATCCAAGAAACTGGAAAAAAACCAACTGCGATGTTGGACAGAAATTTATCTTATTTATCGTTGGTCGAAGTTCTTTACGGATATCCAATCGATGGAGTAATACTTACAACTGGTTGTGATAAAACTACTCCAGCAGCTTTAATGGCTGCTGCTACAGTAAACATTCCTGCAATTGTTTTATCTGGCGGCCCAATGCTGGATGGAAATTACAAGGGTAAGAAAGCTGGAGCGGGTACTATTATTTGGGAAGCAAGAAGATTACATGCTAAAGGAGAAATTAATTACGAGGAATTTATGGATATGGCAGCTGCATCATCACCAAGTCCTGGTCATTGTAATACAATGGGTACCGCTTCTTCAATGAATTCAGTGGCGGAAGCATTAGGAATGTCTTTACCTGGATGTGCTGTGATACCAGCACCTTATCGAGAAAGAGAACAAATTTCTTTTGAGACAGGATCGAGAATTGTAAATATGGTCCACGAAGATCTTACACCTTCTAAAATAATGACAAAGAAAGCTTTTGAAAATGCAGTTGTAGTTGCTAGTGCTATAGGTGCATCAAGTAATTGTACTACTCATCTAATTGCAATTGCAAAACACATGGGTGTAAGATTCGATTTATCCAATTGGCAAAAATTAGGGCACAAAATTCCTTTATTAGCGAACTGCCAACCTGCTGGAGAGCATCTAATGGAAGGTTTTTACAGAGCAGGCGGTATACCTGCAATCATGAAAGAATTAATGAAGCATAAAAAAATCCACCAAAACTTAATAACTGTGACAGGAAAAACAGTTGCTCAAAACTTAAGAAAAAAAATCAATGTCGATAGAGATGTAATAAAAACTTTCAAAGATAATTTAACTGATAAGGCAGGTTTTTTAGTTATGAAAGGCAATTTCTTTTCATCAGCAATCATGAAAACTTCAGTTATTAGCAAAGAATTTAGGGAAAGATATTTGTCAAATCCCAAACATCCAAATGTCTTTAAAGGTAAAGCTGTAGTTTTTGAAGGACCTGAAGATTATCATAAAAGAATAAATAGCAAAAAGTTAAAGATTGATGAAAATTCAATCTTAATAATAAGAGGATGTGGACCTGTCGGATATCCAGGATCTGCTGAAGTGGTGAACATGCAACCACCAGATAGATTATTAAAAAAGGGCATAAATGCTTTACCAACACTTG
Source organism: uncultured Pelagibacteraceae bacterium (assembly GCA_902549785.1). Next base: position 2,587 of record CACCWT010000033.1, on the reverse strand, counting down.
GTGATGGTAGACAAAGCGGTACCTCAGAAAGTCCATCAATACTTCATGTATCACCAGAATCTGCAGTAGGTGGAGATTTAGCTATTATTAAAACTGGCGATAAAATGACAATAGATTTAAATAAAAGAAGAGTAGACCTTCAAATAACAAAATTAGAATTTATAAAAAGAAGAAAAAAGAAAAAAATAAAAAAGCTTACTAACCAAACTCCTTGGCAAGAAATTTCTAGATCAAATGTTGGTCAACTCGAAGATGGAGCATGTATAATGTCAAGAGATCAATATTTAGATATTACTAAAACTAAGGGTATTTTAAGAAACTCCCATTAGATGAAACCAAAAATACTAGTTTCTAGAAAAATCTCTGATGGAGCAGAGGAAATATTAAAACAAGAATTCGATGTTACTTTAAATTTGAAGGACAAACCTTATCCGTATGAAGAATTAATTAAACTTGTAAATAATTATGATGGATTAATTTCAACAAGTTTTGATAAATTAGATAAGAATTTCTTTGATAGTTTGACAGGTAGGTTAAAAGTAATTGCTCATGTTGGAGTTGGATATGACAATATAAATACTCAATCAGCTAATGAAAAAAACATAAAAGTATCGAATACACCGAATGTATTAAATGATGCTGTAGCAGAAATTACTATTCTACTAATTTTAGCATCTTCAAGAAGAATTGGAGAGGCTTACAATTTAGTAAAGACAAATACATGGAAAGATCATAGACCAGATATTACTAAATTAATGGTTGGTAATGAAATTACAGGAAAAACTTTAGGCATAATAGGAATGGGAAGAATTGGTCAGATTGTAGCTGATAGGGCAAGAGCTTTTAAAATGAAAGTAATTTATTTCAATAGAAATAGATTATCTAAAGATCTTGAAAAAGATGCTGTTTATTATTCAGATTTAAAATCTATGTTACCTAATTGTGATTATATAAGCTTACATACCCCAGCTACTCCAGAAACTAAAGATATAATTAATTCAGAAACATTGAAATTATTTCCAAAACATTCAATATTTATAAATACATCAAGAGGATCAACTGTAGATGACGATGCGCTAATAGAGGTTTTGAAAAACAAAAAAATTTATGGTGCTGGACTTGATGTATTTAATAATGAGCCAAATTTAGATGAAAGATATTTAGAATTAGACAATTGTTTTGTGTTGCCTCATGTTGGTAGTGCGACACATGAAACTCGATTAGCTATGAGCATGCTAGCAGTTAATAATTTAAAGTGTTTTTTCTCAAATAAACCATTACTTTCAGAAGTGGTTTAATATTCGACTAAAAGTTGTACTATTCAAAATTATATATTTTATAAATATATAAATTCTCTCTTTTATTTGAAATCTTTTTCTCTTTGTGTTTAAATTTAACTAATAACACAACTGAGAGGAAATAATGTTAAAATTAATATCAAAACTAACAGCTGTTATTGCTGTGGTATCTATTGCTTTATTTGGTTCTGCTCATGCAAAAACTCTTAAAATAGAAACCCACTTTACAGCAAGCTCACCAAATGGTGAAGTTGCAGCGCAATTTGCAAAAAACGTTGAAATGTTTTCTGGTGGAAGTTTGAAAATACAAATGTTTTACTCGTCATCTGTAACAGGTAAGTCAGCTGAGGTATTTAACTCTGCACAAACTGGAATTATTGACTGTGATATGACAGGGGCTGGTTACCAAACTGGTAAAAACGCAGCTTTCCAATTTGCAGGCGATGTAATGGGTGGATATGATAACCCATATCAACAATATGAATTCTTGAATTTCCCAGGAGCTCAAGAAGCTGTTGATGCACTTTACAATAAATATGGAATGACATTAATTGGTTGGTGGATACCAGGACATGAGTCTTTAATTTCTAGCAGACCAATTCCAGATGTTGCTTCACTAAAAGACTTTAAATTTAGATCACCTCCAGGAATGGAAAGTATGATCTTTACAGCATTAGGAGCTAAGCCAATCGTTATGGACTTTGGTGAAGTTCCAACTGCTTTACAAACTGGTCTAATCGATGGTGCTGACTATTCATCATTAGCTACAAATTATGCTGGTGGACACTATGAGCAAAATAAATATGCTACATATCCAGGTTTCCACTCTATGCCAGCTGACCACTTAGCTTGTAACACAAAAGTTTGGAACAAGTTAAAGCCTCATGAACAGGGTGCAATGAAAGCAGGAATAGAAATAGCAGGAAGAACTATTACTAGCTTAGTTGAGAGAAAAAACGCTGAAGCTGTAAAAGCTTTGAATGAAATGGGCGTTACTCTTCATGACTGGTCAAGAGAGGATAGACTAAAGTTCAGAAATGCTGCACTTGGGGCATGGGAAGAATGGAAGACTAAATCTCCAGAAGCTGCTGCTCTTATAGAGATACATAAAGCTTACATGAAAGCTAACGGTATCCTATAATAAAAAGCACTTAACAAAATATAGAAGGGTCTAAAATAGGCCCTTCTTATAAAATTTTTTTGCCAATGAGTGATAAAGAATTACAAGACAAGCAATTACAAGAGCAAAATGAAAAAGTTGCAAGTAAAGACGATTTTCCAATAAATTG
>CACCWT010000032.1 GCA_902549785.1 uncultured Pelagibacteraceae bacterium | reverse complement strand
CAGCGTCATTTTTATGCTCATATGAGTGGAAGTGAGTATGCTCCCCAGACTCTCTTAAATTTAATTCTCCACCCGTTGGATCACCAGTCCATAAAACAGTATAACATTGTAATTTTGGTCCAACAGGCTCATAAAATTGTAGAAAATCTTTTGTGCATTTCATCAATTGTGGATCATAATATTCATGTTTTATATCCTTATAATCTGGTTGTACGTGTGATCTTATTTTTCCATTCAAAACTCTAAATACACCAGCAAGAGCAATATGAATTTTATGCCCAATTTTAAGATTGTCTGAAAGTGCTTTTCTAATTGATTGAGGTAATGAACCTTGTTTTCCAGTTCTTTTTTTTATCTTTAAATAAATAACTTTTCCTTTAACACCATCTGAATAATAAATGTTACCAAGCCCACCATGTTTACTTGCATTATAATCCTCTACTATACATTCTTTATCTTTTCCTACCCTCGCAATTAAAGACTTATTTTCTTTTGTTATTAAGTTTTCATTTATAACTAATTCTCCACAGTGTCCATCGAGACAAGACATTGCTCCAGATCCTGCTCCAAGTGCGTAAGATTTTTCTGATCCGATCATTTTTGAGATTTCTGAATAATCAAATTCAGTTCCAAGATATTTAGGATCGTGCATGTAAGGCTCTCCTCCAACATCGATTATCCTTTGGTTACCACTCATACCTTCAGATGGACAATCCCAATTTCTTAAATTTGGACAATCAATTACTTCTGCTTTCACACTTTCATAATTATTAGTCAGACCTTTTTCTAATGCGTTTGATATTTCTTTTAACTCAAAGTTTTTGAAAATTCCTTTTTCTATTTTTAATTCCATAAATTAATTAGTTACATAATATATTGCATAATTTTTTTACATAAATATATTTCAATTTTAAAAATGAATAATAAAGATTTAAAAGTTGCGGTTCTTGGAGCAGGAGCAATGGGTTGTCTATTTGGAGGCCTGCTAGCAGAAAAAGGTCTAAATGTAACGCTCATTGATGTTTGGAAAGAGCATGTTGAGCAAATTAATAAAAATGGTCTAAAAATGGATGGCCATGGTGGTGATAGATTTATAAAAGTACTAGCAACATCAGATCCATCTACAATCGGAAAAGTTGATGCTGTTATAGTAATGTGCAAAGCAACAGCTCTAGAACCTGCTTTAAAAAGTATTAAAAACATCATTAGAGATAAAACAGTTTTTATGTCTTTTCAAAATGGAATTGGACATGAAGCTATAATTAAAAGTATTGTTGGTAATGAAAAAGTAATTGGGGGAACAACAACGCAAGCATCAAATATCTTAGGCCCTGGTCATATTATGAACCACGCAGCTTTACCCTCTTGGATTGGAGAATATGATGGTGGAATAACAGATAGAATAACTGAAATTGCAGACACATTTACTGCGCATAACTTAGAAATGATTGCAGCTGAGGATGTAAAAAAAAGAAAATGGATGAAACTTTTTGCTTTAACAGCAATAGGCCCACTTTCAGCTATTTTTGATCTACATCATACTGATCTTTATATAAACAATAATGCCAACGACTTATCTAGAAGTTTAGGTAAAGAGATTATTTTAGAAACAAGAGATGTTGCTATAGCAGATGGTGTTAATGTTTCTGAAGATGAATGTTTATTTATGTTTAATAAAATTGTTGACTCAAAACAAACAAACAAGTCCTCAATGGCTTTTGATGTGCTTTACAAAAGAAAAACTGAAATTGATTTCATAAGTGGAGCTGTATCTAAAATAGGAAAAAAACATGGAATAGCCACACCATTAAATGATCTAATGTACAAAATGATTAGAGTAAAAGAGGGTATGTACAGCTAAATGCTGAAAATTAACAAACTAAAGAAAATTAAATCAAACTTCCCTGTCATTGTTGGAGAAAAAATAATCAGCAAATCAGTCTGTAATTCTTTAATTAAAGAAATAAGTAATTCAAAAAATTTCGATGATATGATTATGGGTGGTAGAAGTAGGATTAATAAAGGGTCAAAAAATTTTAACAAATATATCTTAAGTTCTAAAATCTCAAAAAAACTTTTTACTACTTTCAATACAGAATCATTTTATAAAAAAATTGATAAGAAATTTAAAACAGAGTTTAAGTCAAACATATGGGAAAGTTTGTTTAAACCAAAAATATTTAATAAAAAAAAATATACATTAAAAAGAAAAGTAAATTCTAAAGAACTAGAAAGACTGCTAGGTAAAAATTATAAAAACCCAAATTTAAATTTAGATATTGATTTTTCAGTATCTAAAGGAGGGTATAGATTGAGACCCCATAGAGATGATATTAATAGAATATATAATTTTTTGATATATTTAACTGATATACCAAAAAAAAATGGAGGTTCCCTTACACTTTATAAAAGAAAAGCAAACAAGAATTTAAGAAAAAAATTTAGAAGATTTCCAAAAATTAATGAACTAAGTAAAGTAAAGGAGTTCCCCCCAAAAAAAGGTAGTATTATTTTCTTTAAATCTACTCCCAATTCTTATCATGGGGTAACACGATTTAAGGAAAAAAACTGTCCAAAAAGATTTTTTATTTATGGAAGTTATGCATTTAATAAACCTGTTATATGGAAATATAAAAATTTTGAATATCACCCTTACATAGTTGCGACTAAAAAAAGAATGCTCACATCTTTTCATGATTCAAATTATCTGCTAAAATCTAGTAATCATGCAAACTAACAGCAAACTAAAGAAAATTTTAGATAGAGATGGATACCTTAGGGTAAAAAATATTCTTAATTTCAACAAAGATTTAAAACCTATTTTAAACGATATGGAATATGTAATGGATAATCTAGTTAATAAGTTTGTACCTAGTCATATGAGAGAAAAGGTTTTTAAATATAACTTTAAAAAAAAATATACCTATATTTCAAAATTAAATATTAATGATCTTGACCAATATTTTAATACCAGGCTACCTAGAGATCATGTTAAAAAAGATAGTGATTACTTTGCATCGCAATCTTTATGGAATTTAATAAATAATAAAAAAATTTTAGATGTAGTTGAAAAATTACTAGGATCTGAAATCCTTTCCAATCCTGTTCAAAACACAAGAATAAAACAACCAGAAAGTAAACTACCTAAACACTCTGTTCATGATGGTCTTTCAGGGAGAACTCCTTGGCACCAAGACGCAGCAGTCTTATCATCTATTGGACAAAGATTGACAGATATGGTGACCGTTTGGATACCATTTACAAAAACTACCAAAAATAATGGATGTATGATTACTATTAAAGAAATTAACAAATTAGGTTTATTAAATCATGTATCTGGATATAGAGGTCAAGTCGAAATAAAAGATAGTAAATTACTTGATAAATTTAAGCCAGTTTTCCTTGAAGCAAATGTGGGTGATATAATAATTTTACACAAACATTCCATTCATTGTTCATTGCCTAATAGATCTAATGATTTTAGAATTAGTGCTGATTTAAGATATAATAGAGCTGGAACTCCGTCTGGTAGAAAGCCTTTGCCAAATTTTTATGTAAGAAGCAAAGATAAAAAAAATATTACTATCCACAACTATAAGCAATGGATTGCTTTATGGGAAAAGGCAAAGAATAAATGTATTCCAAGAAAGTATGCATTTAAATATCCACTGCCAACATTTAAAAATAGCAAAAGAGATCTAGCTAGATTAGTATAATTTCTTTTTTAAATTATGAAAAAGATTCTTATTGTCCAACCTATTCACGAAAAAGGTATGGAATTATTAAAAAGTAATAGTAACTATAATTACGAGGTAGTTGAAGATTTAAGCATTGAAAATGTTAAACAAAAAATTATAGACGCTGATGCAGTGTCTTTAAGAACATCAATTTTAACTGCAGAAGCAATTGAAAATGCAAAAAACCTTAAAATAATTTCTAGACATGGAGTTGGTTACGATAATATTGATTTAGATAGCTGTAAAAAAAGAAATATCGATGTAGCGATAACTGCAACAGCAAATGCTGTAGCAGTTGCAGAACACGTTCTTTTTATGCTTCTAAGCATATCAAAAAGAAAGGATATGTATGATCAATCAGTCAAAAGTGGAAAATTTACTGATAGAAACAAGCTTCCAAAAACTATAGAAATTTGGAACAAAAACATTCTTATAGCTGGTTTTGGAAGAATAGGAAAAGCATTGATTAAGAGATGTTTAGGATTCGAAATGAATGTATTTGTTTATGATCCATTTGTAGATGCAGAAACAATAAGCAAAATGGGTGGAAAAAAAGTTGAAAATTTATCAGAAACTATAAAAGATATGGATGCTGTCTCACTCCATATACCTTTAACAAATCAAACTAGAAACATCATAAATTATGAACTTCTTAAAACCATGAAAAAAAATTGTATCATCATAAATGCTGCAAGAGGCGGAATTATAAATGAAAAAGACTTAGATAGAGCTTTAAAAGAAAATTTAATTTTTGGAGCAGGTATCGATGTATTTGAAGTAGAACCTCCAAAATCTGACAATCCACTATTAAAAAATGACAAAGTTTTCCTAAGTCCTCATGCAGCAGCGTTTACTGAAGAGTGCATGACTAGAATGGCGAGAGAAACTATACAAAATATTTTTGATTTTTTTGATGGTAAACTTGAAGACAGTAAAAAAGTAAAATTATAGTTTATTAATCTCTAAATTTGATTTCTTCAAGGTATCTGCAATATATTTGTAACCCATAATTGCATACTCAAGAGGGTTTGCTTTTTTTGGATCTTGCTCAGCTTCTACAACCAGCCAACCCTGATAATTATTTTTTTTCAAAATATCAAACAGGGGTTTATAGTCGATACACCCATCGCCAGGCACAGTAAAAGCACCCTCTAAAAAAGCATCTCTAAAACTTAAATCTTCAGAAAGGGCTTTTTTTAATACTTCTTCTCTAATGTCTTTGCAGTGAATATGGATTACTCTTTCTTTGAATTTATTGATTATATTAATAGAATTTCCCCGAGCAAATAGCATATGACCAGTATCTAAAGTTAATTTTACACTGTCACTTGTATTTTCTAGCAATCTAATAGTTTCTTCCTCCGTTTCTATTACTGTACCCATATGATGGTGGTAAGCTAATGGCATACCTTCATCTTCAAGATATCTTGCAAGTTCAGATATTTTTACACAATAATCTTTCCATTCATCATTGGACATTTTTGGTCTACTAGATAATTTTTTTGTTGGATCACCTTGTATTGATTCAAAAACTTCAGCAAATACAATACATGGAGCTTCACAGTCTTTAAATAATTGAAGTTGTTTTTGAATTAATTTTTTTTCTTCTTCAACAGAATTTTTTCTAAGATTTCCGCTATACCATCCAGAACATAATTTTAAATTATACTTTTCTAGTTTAGGTAATAATTCCTCAGATGTTTTTGGAAATTTTCCACCTGACTCTATACCTATATATCCAGCCTGACTTGCCTCCGATAAACATTGTTCTAGAGGAGTATCTCCACCTAGTTCAGGCATGTCATCATTGCTCCACGCTATTGGCGCTATCCCTAATTTTACTGACATATTTTTTATATTTGCTAAGATATTTGATCATGAGATTAATTAAAGGTAAAAAAATCAAATTAGGAATTGTTGGTGGTGGTCCAAAATCATGGATAGGACATGTCCATAGAATTTCCTCAAGATTTGATGACGAATATGAAATTGTCTCAGGAGTTTTTTCAAGAAATTCAAACATTTCAAAGACTTTTGGAAAAAAAATAGGAATTGATAAAGATAGATGTTACTCAAATTATCAAGAAATGGCTGATAAAGAGGCTCTAAGACCTGATGGTATTGAGGTTGTAGCGATTATGACTCCACCTTCAAGTCACCAAATTATTGCAGAAAAATTTATAGACAAAAATATTCACATAATATCTGACAAGCCATTTGCAGGTGATCTACCACAAGCAAAAAAACTTTTTAAAAAAATTAAATCAAATAAAAATATAAAATATGCATTAACTCATAATTATTCAGCATATCCAATGGTTAGAGAAGCAAAA
>CACCWT010000031.1 GCA_902549785.1 uncultured Pelagibacteraceae bacterium | reverse complement strand
TTATTGCATACCATAAGAGTTATATAATTGTATATTTTTTAAAAACAATACTAATAATAACCCTGATTTTAGAGTTCTTTAAGTGTTAATCCCTTTAGATTTGCAGGGACTGCAATATCCATCATTTTTGGGTTAGCAAGATTAAGATTATCCATTATTTCAGCATATTCCTCTTTTGAGCTGACTTGTAATCGAGGGTTGTTGTTCTTCTCACTACCAATTGTTGAATTTTTTTTTCCATTATAATCATGAGCAGGATAAACAAGTGTTTCTTCTGGAAGTTTTAAAAGTTTACCAAACAATGAATCATAAGCCTGATGAGCACTACCATTTTGAAAATCTGTTCTACCTGTCCCATTAATTAGAAGTGTATCTCCTGTAAAAACTCTATCATTCATTAAGTAACTATATGAACAATCAGTATGACCTGGAGTATATATAGCTTTAAGCTCTATACTCTCAATATTTATATTTTCTTCATCTTTTAATTTTATATCAATTACCTCAGATTTAGAGTTTTCACCCATTATGCGAATACAATTTGTTCGTTGATTAAGTTCATTTAAGCCAGTTACATGATCTGCGTGAATATGAGTATCAATTACTTTAACAAGTTTTAATTCTAAATTTTCTAAAATTTTTATGTATTCATCAGTATGTTCAATTACAGGATCTATTATTAATGCTTCACGTCCTTTTCCACTAGAAATTATATAGGTGTAAGTTGAGGATTTAGTATCAAATAGTTGTTCGAAAATCATAATTACAAAATAATTAAAATTTTATAAAATTGATACTAATTTTCAATAGCTTTATGATTAGGCTTACTCCATTCTTTTCCTTTAAACATTACATTCCATTGCAACCAAGGAAAAAGCTTTGATTTCATTTGCCAATATAGAGAACTAGGTTTTGTTGGATCAAAGGGTAAACTTGGAGTCACTTTTCCACCATAACAAAATTCTGCTAACATAACTTTACCGTATGCAACTGTAAGAGGGCAGGCTCCATATCCATCATAAAGTCTATATGCTTCAGATGACTTATTGATATCTTTAATAATATTGTGAGCCACTATTGGAGTTTGTTTTCTAACTGCTGCACCTGTTTTTGCATTAGGTGCATTCATTACATCACCTAAACTGTAAATATTTTCATATTTAGTATGTCTTAATGTTCCTTCTTTATGATCTACATCGACCCATCCACCAGCATCAGCTAATGGACTATTCTTAATAAAGTCTGGAGAAGTTTGAGGAGGCGTTACATGAATAAAATCAAATTTCTTTGTAACTTCTTTAGAATTTCCGTCTTTATCTGATTGTTTGAATACAGCCTCTTTGGCATCGCCATTTACTGAAATTAAATTATGTTGGAAGCTTCTTTTAATACCATATGAGTCGCATATTTCATTTAGTGGACCTTGAAAATGAGGTACACCAAAAATAACTGGCTTTGCACATAAAAATTCTAAATTACTATCTTTAAGAGCTCCTTTTTTCTTTAAGTGATCAGCAGCTAAGTAAGCAATTTTTTGAGGTGCTCCTGCACACTTAATTGGCATTGGAGGTTCAGTAAATAATAAATTTCCTCCCTGTAAATTCTTTAAACATTCCCAAGTATAAACAGCCATATCTGAACTATAGTTTGTACAAACATTATTTTTTCCTAAAGTTTCTTTTAAACCAGCCACTCCATCAAAGTTAATTTTTAAACCAGGACAAACTACTAAGTAGTCATATGAATATTCACCACCTGAAGTTTTGACTGAATTAGATTCAGGAGAAAAGCTTTCTGCATATTCTTTTATCCAATTAACATAATTAGGCATTACAGATGACATTGGTTTTATGGTGCTATTTACATCATAAGCACCTGCACCAACTAACGTCCATGCTGCTTGATATAAAGATTTTTCTGAAGGTTCTATAATTGATATTGATAAGTCAGACTTTAAACTTTTAAGTCTTGTAGCAACTGATATACCAGCGCATCCGCCACCGATAATCAAAATATTTGAGTGATTAGAGTTGTTCATATTAAAAAATCTAACACTTATAATTTGCTTAAGATACACGTCTTATAAGTTGTTTTTTCAAAGTTAAATATCGTTGATAAACCTCATCAATAATTTATAATAGTTCTAATTAATTAAAGGAGAGTAAAGAATGTTAAAAATAAACAGTATGTGTCCTGACTTTCAATGCAAAACTACTGAAGGAGATATCTCTTTTCATGAGTGGCTTGGAGATAGTTGGGGTGTTTTATTTTCTCACCCAAAAGATTTTACACCAGTTTGTACAACAGAATTAGGTTCATTAGGACAAATGAAAGCTGAGTTTGATGCAAGAAATGTAAAAGTTATTGGACTAAGTGTTGATGGGGTAGAGGATCATAAAAAATGGTTAAATGATATTAAAGATGTATCTGGAACAATGCCTGATTATCCAATTATCGCTGATGAAGATTTAAAAGTTGCAAAACTTTTTAATATGCTAGAAGCTGATGCAGGAACAACATCAATGGGTCGTACTGCAGTTGATAATGAGACGGTAAGAACTATTTTTGTTGTAAGACCAGATAAAAGAATTGGTCTATATTTAACTTATCCTATGGCAACAGGTAGAAATTTCCATGAAATTTTAAGAGCCATAGACTCAATGCAACTGACTGCAAAACATAAAGTTGCAACACCAGCTAATTGGAAAAAAGGTGAAGATGTAGTTATTCTTCCAGCAGTTAAAGATGAAGAGGCTAAGAAAATTTATCCAGATGGGTGGGAAACAGTTAAACCATATTTAAGAAAAGTACCCGACCCTTCAAAATAAAAGGTTATAAAAAATACAATAATCTCAGTTTTAGTTAATGAATACTGAAACTGGGTTATTGTTTTTTTAACTTTTTATATTTTTTCATTGAAACGTTAGCTAAAAGCAGATTTGGATCAACAAAAACTTTAGATTGTTTGATTTTTTTAAAAGATTTATAAGCAAAAATTGCAATAGGTAATTCCGTACAGCCTAAAATAATTTTCTTACATTTAATTTTCATTAGATAATTTACTGCTGGCCTAATTGCTTTCTCAGCTTCTTTTATTTTACCCATTTTAACAAATTTAATTGATTTATTTACAGATGATTTTTGAAGATTTGAAATTGGACTTACTAATTTAAAACTTTTGTCAAAATATTTATTATAAACTTTTGTGTTTAATGTAGCTTCAGTAGATAATATCCCTATTTTAGAATTTTTTTTACAGGTTTTTAGGGCATCTAAGTATACTTCTTTAGGCATACTAAGAATTGGTATTTTAATTTTTTTACTTAGATCATCGTACCAGTAGTGAGCAGTGTTGCATGGCATTACAATAAATTTGCAACCATTTTTTTGTAATCTCTTACAACCTTCAACCAAAGCATTTAATACATTGTAATATTTTTTTATGTTTTCTGGTCTTTTAGGTGTGTTAGATTTATTGTACAAAACAAACATTGGGTAGTCTTGATCTAATTTACCTCTATTTATTTTAGCTAGTTTATTGCAAAAATCTAAACCAGCTTGCGTTCCCATTCCTCCAAGAATACCAATCATAATAATTTTTGAATTTTGTTTTAAAAGTTAAGTTATACAACTATATTTTAAATATAATTATGCAAGAAATTTATACAGATGATATTGGCTCAGGATTTCCACTTATTTTGGTACATGGATACCTTGGATCTTCAGAAATGTGGAAATTCCAAAAAGATTATTTATCTAAAAATTTTAGAATTATTTCTCCTGCTCTACCGGGGTTTGGTGAAAGCTATAAAGCAAAATCCTTAAACAGTATAAATTTAATGGCAAAATTCATTATCAATGAAATTGATAAAAAGAAAATTGAAAAATTTAATTTAATGGGTCACTCAATGGGAGGAATGATAGTTCAAGAAATTGCTAAAATATTTGGTGAAAGAATAAATAAATTAATTTGTTTTGCAACTGGACCTATTGGAGACATTCCAGGTCGTTTTGAACCCATAAATACCTCTATAAAAAAACTTAGAGAAGAGGGCATAAAAGAGCAAGTAAAAAGAATACCACCAAAATGGTTTGTCGATGGAGATAAAGACAAAAATTATTATTTGTGTGAGAATGCAGTCAAACATATAAATGAAGAAGCTGCTCATAACGCATTAGTTGCTATGAGAGACTGGAATGGTTTAGAAAATTTAAAAAACATTAAAAACAAAACTTTAGTGATATGGGGTGATCAAGATAGATCCTATAATTTTGATCAGGTTTCTTTGCTGACAAATAATATTCCAAATTGCAAAATTGAAATATTTCAAAATTGCTGTCATAACGTACATCTTGAGGAACCAGAAAAGTTCAATAAAACTGTGCAGAATTTTTTGAATAATACTTGATCATTTTAGGTTTTTGCATATCTGAATTAACATTTTTCAATACTGTAATCATTGACTCTAAAATTAAAAAAAAGTTTAATTTAGGTTTATAAATTAATTAAATCGAGGGAAATATGAATATAATAAAGAAAATACTTGTTGCTGGAGTAATTTCACTTTTTTTACCAGCATCGAGTTTTGCTGAAAAAGTAAAAATTGGTGATCCAGGTTGGACTGGTGCTACAGCAATAGCAAATTTACTTGCGGCAGTTGTTATAGATAAGATGGGTGGTGAAGCTGAGTTAGTACCAGGAAATAATACTGCTATCTATGGAGCAATAGATAGAAGCAAAGGTGAGATTGAAGTACATCCTGATATATGGCTTCCAAACCAAGAAGCATACACAAATGATTTAGTACCAAAAGGAACTCTTAAATTAAGTAAAAATCCTTACGAAGGTAACCAAGGATATTGTGTATCTCAACAATTTGCAAAAAAAATGAATATCACTGCAATAGAAGATTTAGGTAGACCGGAAGTTGTCAAAGCTATGGATAGCGATGGAAATGGTAAAGGTGAATTTTGGATTGGTGCGGATGGATGGGCTTCAGCTAATGTTAACCAAGTTAAATTAAGAGATTATAAATTATATGATGCTGGAATTGAGCCTATTAGAGCTGCAGAAGCAGTAAAAAATGCTAGAGTTCTCGACTCTATTAAAAAAGGTGAAGGTTATGCATTTTATTGCTATAAACCACATGCAATTTGGGGTATGGCAGACGTAGTTATGCTTGAAGAACCAGCATATGATCCTGCAAAATATAAAATGATCCAACCAAAAGCAGACGCTGACTGGTATCAAAAATCATATGTTGCTTCAAAGGATGCTTTGAAACAAATACAAATTGGATGGGGTACATCTCTTGAGAGCAAATCTCCAGCAATTGTAGAATTTTTCAAAAATTTCCAAATAACAGCAGATGATGTTTCTTGGATGGCATACGAAGTTTCTGTGCAAAAAAGAGATCCAGGAGAAGTTGCTAGAGACTGGATGTCTAAAAATAAATCAACAGTTGACGGCTGGTTAGGTTTATAATTTACTAATAAAAATTAATTTACCTGGCGACTATTAGTTGCCAGGTATCATTTTCAGTCTTTTTAAGTTAAAATATTTTCATGGAAGCAGCTATACAAATTCAAAATGTCTGGAAAATATTTGGTAATACATCACAAGACGCATTGGATGCAATCCAAAATAAAAAAATTTCAAAACAAGAAGCGCTAGAGAAATATAATTCTGTAATTGGTGTTTCGGATGTTTCATTTGATGTCAAGAAGGGTGAAATATTTTGTGTAATGGGTTTGTCTGGAAGTGGAAAATCAACACTTGTTAGACATATAAATAGATTATTAGAGCCTACATCTGGAAAAATATTAATAAATAATCAAGATGTAATGCAATTTGATAAGGACAACCTTCAAGAATTAAGAAACAAAAAAATTGGTATGGTTTTTCAAAATTTTGCATTAATGCCTCACAGATCAGTTTTAGATAATATAGCTATGCCTTTAGAAATTAGAGGTGTTAGCAAAAATGATAGGTTAGATGCTGCAAATAACATTTTAAATATTGTCGAATTACAAGGATGGGGAAATAAATATGCTCATGAATTATCCGGAGGTATGCAGCAAAGAGTAGGTTTAGCTAGAGCATTAGCAGCAGATCCAGAATTTCTTTTAATGGATGAACCTTTCAGTGCTTTAGACCCTTTAATTAGACGACAACTTCAAAGTGAATTTATAAAACTTTCAAAGCAAATGAAAAAAACAACCGTATTTATAACTCACGATTTAGATGAGGCAGTAAGAGTAGGACATAGAATAGCTATAATGAGAGATGGAGAGGTAGTACAAATTGGAACACCAGAGGAAATTGTAGTAAATCCGTCTGATGAATATGTTGCGGACTTTGTAAAAGGAATTTCAAGATTAAAAGTTGTTCAGGCTAAGACAATTATGCAATCTATCGAAGAATATAAGAAAACTTTTGGAGATAATTTAAGTAATAATGAAAGAGTTAATGAAAACGACATATTAAGCAAACTTATTGAA
>CACCWT010000030.1 GCA_902549785.1 uncultured Pelagibacteraceae bacterium | reverse complement strand
AATGATTTAGTCTATTTAGATAGCGCTAACTCATCACAAAAACCAAAAGTTGTAGCTGATAAAATAAATGAATTTTATACTAAACAATTTTCAAATGTTGGAAGAAGTGTTCATTATTTAGCAGTTGCAGCAACAAACTTATATGAAAATACAAGATCATCAGTACAAAAATATATTAATGCAAAAGATAAAAATGAAATAGTATTTACTAAAGGAGCAACTGAGGCATTAAATTTAGTAGCTAATACTCTAGGGCAAAAATATCTAAATGATGGTGATGAAATTTTAATTACAGAGCTTGAACATCATTCAAATTATGTACCTTGGCATTTCTTAAGAAAGTCAAAAAATATTAAAATTAATTTTGCAGAGGTAAATGAAAATGGGGATATTTCTCTTGAGGAAATTGAAAAAAAAATAACATCTAAGACTAAAGTAATAGCAATAACTCATTTATCTAACGTTACAGGAGCAATATTGCCTATTAAAGAAATAACAAATTTAGCTCATTCTAAAGGAATAATAGTTGTAATTGATGGTTGTCAGGGAGCTCCTCATCTTAAATTAGATATGCAAGACTTAGATTGTGATTTTTATGCAATATCATGCCATAAAATGTATGGGCCTACTGGACTAGGAGTTTTGTACGGTAAAAAGAAGTGGTTAGAAGAACTGCCACCCTATCAAGGTGGAGGTGGAATGATTAGAGAAGTAAAAAAAGATAAAATATCATATGGTGATTTACCAAATAAATATGAGGCTGGAACCATGGCTACAGCTCAAGTTATTGCATTTGATCAGTCAATAAAGTTTATGGAGAGTATTGGTATAGAGAATATTATGAAACATGAAGCTGATTTAGTTGAGTATGGTCAAGAGCTATTACAAAAAAATAATTCAGTTAAATTAATTGGTAATCCAAAAAACAAGGGCGGAGTTTTATCCTTCACATTGGAGGGTGTTCATCCACATGATATTGCAACAATACTTGATGAAGACGGAGTTGCAATAAGAGCAGGCCATCATTGTTGTCAAATATTACATGATAAATTAAATATACCTGCTAGTGCAAGAGCTTCGATTGGAATTTATAATACTAAAGATGATTTAGATAAATTAAATGAATCTATTAATAATTGTAAAAAAATATTTAATTTAAAATGAACTTAAAAGAACTTTATCAAGAAATTATTTTAGAACATGGAAAAAATCCAAGGAATCTTGGAAAAGTACATGAGTTTAATAAAGATGCGAAAGGTCATAACCCTTTATGTGGAGACAATGTTCATGTTTATCTTAAATTAAATGGACAAAAAATAGTTGAAGATATTTCATTTGAGGGAAGTGGATGTGCTATTTCAATGGCATCAGCCTCAATCATGACTGATTTAATTAAAGGCAAAAATGAACACGAGGCTAAAGAGATAGTTGAAGATTTTTTAGGAATGATAAAAGAAAATCCAGACTTGAAATCAGAATACTTAAAAGAAGATGAGAAAACTAAATTAATGTGTTTATCTGGTGTTAAACAATATCCAATGAGAGTTAAGTGTGCAACATTATCGTGGCATACTTTCACATCTGCGATGGATAACTCAAAGGAAATCACTAATACCGAGTCTTAACTTTATGGAATTAAAAGAAAAAGTAATTGAAGAAATAAAAAAAATTTACGATCCCGAAATACCAGTAAATATTTACGAGCTTGGATTAATTTATGATATTAATGTAGATGGAAAAAATATCAGTGTAAAAATGACATTAACAACTCCAAACTGTCCAGTTGCAGAAAGTTTGCCAAAAGAAGTTAAAGATAGTATTATGCAATTAGAGGAAGTTGACAAAGTAGATTTAGATTTAGTTTGGGAGCCACCATGGGATAAGTCCATGATGTCAGAGGCAGCAAAATTAGAATTAAACTTATGACAAAACAAGTTATATCATTAAGCGATCAAGCGGCAGATAGGATAAAAGAAATTATGTCTTCTGCTGATAATGAGTCTATTGGTGTTAGAGTTGGAGTAAAATCAGGTGGATGCGCAGGAATGTCTTATATCATGGAATACATTAAAGAAATAAACCCTAACGATGAAGTTATTGAGGATAAAGGAGTAAAAGTATTCATTGATCCAGCAGCAGTAATGTATCTTTTTGGTACTGAAATGGATTACAAAAAAGAAGAATTTTCATCACAATTTGTTTTTAACAATCCAAATGAAACCGAAAGATGCGGTTGCGGAGAATCTTTTAAAATTTAATTAATTATTGGTAATAAGAAATAAACCAATATTGGCCTCTCTTATTCATAGAATAAGTTTTATTTTTTCTACGCTTAGGCTTCCTAATTTCAGGTTTTTTATAACCAATTATATTCTTTAAAGTTGATATGAACTTAGTCATACCTTTAATTAGCAAAACTGAATTAAATTAGAATTCTAATATGGGAATACCTGCTATTACTGCAGGTAATCCCATAAAATAAGCTTTTAACAGCTATAATACATGTCGAATTCAATAGGGTGCGGCGTATGTTCAAAATTATGAATTTCTTCATATTTAAGTTCTATGTACGCATCTATTTGATCATCAGTAAATACATTACCTTGAGTTAAGAAACTTCTATCTTTATCCAAAGCCTCCATTGCCTCTCTTAAAGAACCGCAAACAGTTGGCACTTTTTTAACTTGCTTTTCTGATAAAGCATAAAGGTCTTTGTCGAACGATTTACCTGGATCAATTTTATTTTTTATTCCATCAATTCCAGCCATAAGCATAGAAGCAAATGTTAAATATGGGTTTCCTGATGCATCTGGGAATCTAATTTCACATCTTGCACCTTTTTTGCTTAATGTGATTGGAATTCTACATGATGCTGATCTGTTTCTTGCAGAATATGCAAGTAAAACTGGAGCCTCAAACCCTGGTATTAATCTTTTGTAACTATTTGTAGTAGCATTAGCAAATGCATTAATCGCTTTTGCATGCTTTAATACTCCACCAATATAGTAAAGAGCAGTTTGTGATAATCCAGCATATTTGTTCCCAGAAAATACTGGAGTTTTCCCTTTCCAAATTGATTGGTGAGTGTGCATTCCGGAACCATTGTCACCTTTAACAGGCTTAGGCATAAAAGTTGCAGTTTTACCAAAAGAATGAGAAACCATTTGAACTACATATTTATATAGTTGAACGTTGTCTGCTTGATCAACCAAAGTTCCAAATAACATTCCAAGTTCATGTTGACTTGGAGCAACTTCATGGTGGTGTTTTTCTACAGTAATTCCAACATCTCTTAGTCCTTTAAGATATTCACCTCTCATATCTTGAGCACTATCAACTGGTGGTACAGGAAAATATCCTCCTTTTACTCCAGGTCTATGACCCATGTTTCCATTGTCGTAAGATTTTCCGGAGTTATAAGGACCTTCTGTACTATCAATTGAAAAACTTGTTTCATTCATATCGTTTTTAATTCTTACATCATCAAAAACGAAAAATTCAGGCTCTGGCCCAAAGTAAGCTGTATCACCTATACCTGTTTTTTTTAAATAAGCTTCAGCTTTTTTTGCAATTCCTCTTGGATCTCTTTCATATGGATCTTTCTTAACTGCATCTAAAATATCGCAAAATAAAATTAAAGTATTATGAGATGTATAAGGATCTATTACTTTTCTACTTAAATCAGGCTTTAATATCATGTCAGACTCATTAATTGCTTTCCAGCCTGCAATTGATGATCCGTCAAAAAATACACCGTCATTTAGCAATCCTTCATCTACGATAGTTGTATCCATTGTTAAATGTTGAAGTTTACCCCTTGGGTCTGTAAATCTAAGATCCACAAACTCAATATTCTTAGACTTAATTAATTTTAGTACGTCTTTAGCACTCATATTATCTCCTATAAATTTTTCTTGTTCTCTTATCAGTTAAGAAAAGATAAATAATGTCTATAAAATAGATATCACTTATGCTTTTTTTACATGTATATTAACCTTAAAAATCGTAATTTTTCAATCAATCAAGAGTTGTACTAATGACAGCACTTAATAAAGAGCCAGTTAAAAGAGCAAAAGAGGCATTAAAAAAATTTAATAGTGAAATTAAAGTAATTGAATTAGAACAAACCGCAAGAACAGCAAATGATGCTGCAAATTCATTAAATACTGAGGTTGGTTCAATTGTTAAAAGTTTATTGTTTAGGAATGAAGAAAATTTTTTTCTTTGTTTAGTATCTGGCGATAAAAGATGTTCTTTAAATAAATTAAAAAAAATTTTTAATAGTAAAGATTTGAGTATGGCATCTCCTGATGAGGTTAAAGATCAAACAGGTTATACTATAGGAGGAGTTTCACCTGTAGGTCATAAAAATAAATTAGAAATTCTTGTAGATGAGTCTTTAAATAGATTTGAAAACTTATATGCTGCTGCCGGACATCCAAACTGTATTTTTAAAATAAGTTTTGACGAGCTGCTTAATTTAACTAATGGAGTAGTTAAGGATTGTGTAGAATGACTTCACCAAAAACATCTGATTATTTCATATTAGTTTTGTTATCATTAATTTGGGCTTCAGCTTTTTTCAATATTAAAATTGCAACTTACTCTTATGGTCCAATAACGATAGCGTTCTTACGAATTTTTTTTGGAATGATCCCAGTTTTATTATTATGTTTTTATAAAAAAATTAAAATTGAAGTCTTTTCAAAAGATTGGAAATGGTTTGCTGCAATTGGAGTCATAAATTTAGTTATTCCATTTTTTTTAATTGCTTATGGGGTACAAAAAGTCCAAAGTAATTTAGCAGCAATATTAATGTCTACTACACCTATTAGTGCAACTATTTTAGCTCATTTATTTATAGATAAAGAAAAAATTAATTTAGTTAAAATATTAGGAATAATATTAGGATTTTTAGGAATAGTTTATCTTTTTTCTGAAAATCTATTAATTAATGATGAAAACTTATTTTCTGCTTTAATGATATTAGTTGGTTCAACATTTTATGTAATTGGTGGAATATTAACTTTAAAAATAAGTCATAAAAAAAATGAAAATGTTACTGCATCAATATTAATTTGGGGAACAATATTTGTTTGTCCAATATCTTTAATTATAGAGCAACCTTGGAATTTAAATCCATCTTTTGAGTCAACCTTGTCTTTAATATATCTTGGAGTATTTCCTACTGGTATAGCCTGGTTATTGAGATTTATGATATTAAAAAGAAACGGTTTAGTTTTTCAAAGCCAAGTCGCTTATTTAATACCAATATTCGGGGTAATTCTTGGATACTTATTTCTTAACGAATTAGTTACTTCAAAAATATTAATTTCATTATTTGTTGTTATACTTGGAATATATTTTGTCAAAAAATCAGGAGACAAAAAAATAGAAGGAATTTAAATTTCAATAAATTAATTTTTCAAACCTCTTCGACTTGATAGAGTTCATTGCTCCCTCTGCCAAAATAATTGATTTTCTTCCATCTTCAAAAACTGCTCTTGGTTTTATATTTTTTCTACAAAATTTTGCTAGATCGAACAATTGTAGTTTAAAAGCCTCCGAATATCTTTCAATAAAGAAGTGAAGAAGAGGTGATTTACTGTTTGTTGAGCTTTTTGAAAAATAATTTATTTCATCATTTCTTTTATTGTCTGAAACAAGCATTCCTTTATTTCCAAATAATTCTACTCTTTGATCATATCCAAAACTACAATGCCTTGAATTTGTTATAACACATTGAACCCCTTTTTTAGATTTAAGTATTGTAGTTGCCAATTCATAATCATTAATTTTATTAAAACGTTTATCTGATAAGTTGCTACCCATAGCAAATATTGATTGAAATTCGTCTTTTCCTAAATAATATCTTGCAAGATCAAAATCGTGAATCATCATATCTTTAAATATCCCCCCTGAACTTTTTAGATATTTAAGCGAAGGAGGAGAAGGGTCTCGACTAGTAATTATTATTTTTTCTAATCGTCCGATTTTTTGTTTTAAATGTTGTTTTAATGAATGGTGTCCAAAGTCATATCTTCTATTAAAGCCTATTTGCACTTTTGGTTTAAGTCTTTTTATTTTTTTTAGACAAGAATTAATTTTTTTTATATTCAGATCTAAAGGTTTTTCACAAAAAATAATTTTATTTTTTTTTACACCTTGCTCAATAAATTTTAAATGTGTAGGTGTGCTCGAGGCAATAAATATACAGTCAATATCTTTATCATTGAAAGCCAGATCAGGCTTATTTATTGAAGTCACATTATATTTATTAGAGATTTTTTTTAATAAATCTTTGTTAAGGTCAAAGACATATTTTAACTCAAATTCTCTATTTTCAATTAAATTTTTTGCATGCATTTGGCCAATTCTGCCAAGACCAAACAAAGCAACTTTTATTTTATTTTTATCCACGCTTTTCTTTTATTTGAAATTTTACACGCTTCAATAAACTTTGCGGTTTCAAGTCCTTCATGTTCATTTGGAAAAAACCACCTTTTTTTAGCTCTAGTTCTTAATGATGCTGCAAATTCTTTATAAATGTTTGCAAAAGCATCCAAATAACCCTCTGGATGACCAAATTTAATTCTTGAAAACTTTTTAGATAATTCAGCATTAAAAAAACCTCTTTCTAAAAATTTTACAGCACCTTTTAATGGATTAAATTTAAGATAGCCCGGATCATTTTGAACCCATTCTATGCTACCTTTTGTGCCAAATATTCTAAACCTTAAACCATAAACACCACCTCTTGCCATAACACTTGTCCAAAGTATGCCTTTTGCATTGTTATTAAAGTTAATCATTACTTGAGCATTGTTATCCATTTTAACAGTTTTTGAAACTTGTTTGATATCAGCAAACACATTTCTACCTTTTAATCCA
>CACCWT010000029.1 GCA_902549785.1 uncultured Pelagibacteraceae bacterium | reverse complement strand
TAAAAAAAAGTTTCACTTAAATGGGTATAGTGAAAATCTCTTGAAAGATTGAATTTTAAATATTCCAAATTTAAGATTATGTAGGTAATTAAAATTAAAATAAAAATTAAAAATTTAAAATCGAATATCCGTTTATTTTGAATTAATTCTTTAACTATAAAAAAACCTTTACCAACAAATATCAGTCCAGAAATTGGCCAGAGGCTTAAATTAAATACTGATATTAAATAATAAATGAAAACTTTTATTTTTTTTTTTGATTTTAAAATCTCTAAAAATAAAATTATATTTACTAAATTTAAAAATACGACAAGCATGTGAGCTCTAATTTCAAGAGATTGCCATATTAGAAAAAGATTTGAGGCAACTATTATCCCAATTGTAATTATAGCTTTCCTTGATTTGGTAAAATAAGTAGAAATATACATGCTTAGAGGAATAACGAAAGTTCCAAAAATTAAAGAAAAAATCCTTCCATTATCATCAAAGTATCCAAATGCCTTAAAAAAAAATTTTAGCAAGAGTAAATATAATGAAGGATAAAATTCTACAAGTGTATGATCACCTTTATCCCCCCAAAACCTATCCAAAGTTTCTTCATAACTTATATTTGGGTCTGAAACATAAATTGAATGGTATTCATCATGCCATGAATTTCTGATATCTAATAAATAATATCTTAATATAAAAGAAAATATTGTTATTAAAGTAAATATTAATATCCATTCAAAATTATTTTTTTGCAAAATTTTATTTTTTTTAATCATATAATAGTTATAGTTTACCATTAATTATTTTTAAAAAATATGTAAACAAATAAGTATTCATATTTTTCTCAATTTAAGCGTCCGTAGCTCAACTGGATAGAGCGCCAGATTTCGGCTCTGGAGGTTCAGGGTTCGACTCCTTGCGGGCGCACCATTATTCACCCATATTAATTAAAGTCCCTTTATTTTTTGCTGCATTGAAAGAATAATAAAACAAAGCAATTGAAAGAGAGAAATAAAAAGCATTCCACATAAACGCATAGTAAACATTTTCAATATTAACTGTATGGTTAATCAAAATATTTCTTGCCTCTTCAAATATGTAAACTAAAGGCAGAATATATGCTATTTTTTGAAATATTTCTGGAAGAGTTTCTATTGGATAATAAATACATCCAAAGGGTGCGAGTAAAAACATTGTTGACCATGCTATATTTTCAAATGAAGGACCAAATCTAAGCAAACCTGAAGAAACTAAAATACCAAGTGTAATTCCAAAAATATAAAGACTTAGAAAAAGAAAAAATAAAAATATTCCTAATTCTAAAATTGAAATTCCAAACAATGGGGATGTGAGTAAAATTGCTGGAACCAGACCTATTAGTGATCTAATTAAAGCAGTTATAACAAGTGAAGTTAAAATCTCACCAATTCTCATCGGTGCAATGAAAAGATTAGTAAAATTTCTACTCCAAATTTCTTCTAAAAAAAGCATATTAAAGCCAATACTAGTTCTAAATAAAAAATCATAAAGTATTGCACAGGTAAGAATTACACCAACTGCATTATTGTAATAAGTTGTATGTGTAGCAAAAAAATTAGATATAAATCCCCATAATGTAATTTGAATAGTTGGCCAGTAAACTAAATCTAATATTCTAGGAAATGACCTAGTGATTAGATAAAAATGCCTTAAAAATAAACCATATATTCTAGTTAAACTCACTTTTACTCCTTGATAACTTTAAAAAAACTTCCTCTAAATTTGTTCTTCCATGTTTTCTAATTAAATCTTCAGGTTTACCTTGATCTATAATTTCTCCATTTTTCATCATTAATACTGATTTACATAAACGTGTGACTTCATTCATATTATGAGAAGCTAATAGTATTGAAATTTTTTTTTCTTTTTTATATTCCTCTAAAAATGTTCTAACAAAATCTCCTACTTCAGGGTCTAAAGATGCAGTTGGTTCGTCAAGCAGCAGAACTTTTGGTTCATTTACTAAGGCTTTGGCCAAACTTACTCTATTTTTTTGACCTGACGAAAGCTCCCCAGTAATACTGTTTAATAATTCTTCTATTCTAAGCTTTTCTGACAAATACTCAATTCGTTCCTTAATATTTTGAACTTTATAAAGTTTAGAGTAAACATATAAATTTTGTTTAACTGTAAGTTTTTTAGGCAGTTCAATATAAGGGGATATAAAATTAATCATTTCAAGAATTTCAATTCTATTTTCCTCAAGTTTAAGATTATTGATAAATATTTGACCACTTGTGGGCTTAAGTAAGCCTAGCAACATTCCAATAGTTGTTGTTTTTCCAGATCCATTGGGACCAAGCAAACCTAAAATTTCATCTTCTTCAACATTAAAGGATATACCTTTTACAGCTTCTTTTTTTCCATAATTTTTTTTTATATTTTTAACTTCAATTAAATTTTTCATTTTTTTGATGCTCTTAAAATTCTATCATTAATAGCTTCACCAATATTCTTATTCGGTATTTTTTCAATAGCAATTTTCTTGTACCCCTTTTTTTTTACTGTTCTTAACACACTGTATAAATTTTTTGCAGCCTCTTTTAAATTACCTGTCTTACTTATATAAAAATAATTTTTGTCTAATTTTTTTCTTTCTTTTATTAATATATATGCTTCACTTTGATAATTTTTTTTGGCATTTAGTCTCACAGGTATTCCAGGTGAATAATGTAATTTGCTAGTACCGGGAACTTTTATTTTAATCTTTTTTTTACTCTTGTTTTCTAACGGAGAAATTAATTTATAGATTAATTTACTATTTATTCCTCCTAATCTTAAAATATGAGGTTTTCCAATAAGATTTACAATTGTTGATTCTAAACCTATTTTTGAGGAACCACCATCTAAGACAAGCTTTAATTTATGACCAAATTCATCAATCACATCCTGTTTTGAAACAGGACTTATACTTGTTGAAATGTTTGCGCTAGGTGCTGCAAGCGGATAATTAATTTTTTTTAATAGTTTCCTAGTTAAAGGATGACTTGGAAATCTCACAGCTATTGAATTTGAATTATTTGTAATAATTTTTGAAATTCTACTTGTCTTTTTTAATTTTAGAACAAATGATATTGGACCTGGGCAAAATTGTTTATAAAGCCTTTTAAAAGTTTTATCAATTTCACAATCTTTTTTTAAATCTTTAAGATTATAATAATGAGTAATTAAAGGATTGTTACTTGGTCGTTTTTTTAATTTATATACTTTAGTAACCGCTTTATCTGAATAAGCATTGCCTGCAAGCCCATAGACTGTCTCAGTTGGGATCGCTATACATTCATTATTATTTAAGTATTTTATTGCTTTTTTAATATTTGAATCATTCTTTTTCATATAATATTACCAACTAATATATGAATGAAAAAAATTTGCCAGATGATATTGGGTCAATGTCTTTAAATGAGCTTACTGATTTAGCTAATAAAATTATTAAAAATTTAGAAAATGAAAATAATTTAAATAATACATCTGAAGACTATGCAAATTTATTAAAAATTAATAGATTAATTGAAAAAAAATTTCAAAAAAATTTGAAGGAAATATCAGATAAAACAAATTTAAAAATTAAAAATATAAAATCAAATAAAAATGCGAAAAAATTTAAATAAAATAATTAATAAGACTAACAACTATCTTTATAAATATTTTTCCAAGCAAAAAAAAACTGAGCTTATAAAACCTATGCTTTATGGACTTTTACCTGGAGGTAAGAAAGTAAGATCAAAAATACTCTTTGATATCGGCTCTATATTCAAAGTAGATAAAAAAGATATCTTGCAAGTTGCAGCAGCAGTTGAATGTATACATGCCTATTCATTGATACACGATGATTTACCATGCATGGATAATGATAACTTAAGAAGAGGAAAATTAACAACACACAAAAAATTTAGCGAGTCCACAGCAATTCTTGCTGGGAATTCTTTACTTACTATTGCATTTCAAATTCTAAGCGAAAAAAAATTAAATTTAGACGAAAATAAAAAAATAGAATTAATAAACCTTCTCTCAGAAAGCTCAGGGCATACTGGAATTGCTGGAGGGCAATTTTTAGACTTAAGTTATGAGAAAATTAAAAAAACTAAAAAACAAATTATAGATATGCAAATTAAAAAGACTGGAAAGCTTTTCAGTTTTTGTTGTGTTGCTCCCATTATAATGTCAGGTAAAACAAAATATCGAAATATGTTTAATAAGATAGGTAACGAAATTGGATTATTATTTCAAATTGCTGATGACTTGATAGATTTAAGAGGTAAAACGTCTAATGTGGGAAAAAAAACCAAAAAAGATTTAAAAATGGGAAAAGCTACTTTAATAAGTTTACTAGGCACTGATAATACTATTAAATATGCAGATAATTTAAAATTAAAAATATTTAAAAGTCTAAAAATTTTTGGAAAAAAAGGTAAAGATTTTAAAGAAACAATAAATTATATTTTAGATCGAACAAAGTGAGCAATAATTATAAATTTCTAAATAATATTAATTTTCCAGATGATGTGAGAAAACTCTCTCAATCTGATATTAAAATTTTAGCAGATGAAGTTCGACAAGAATTAATTGAAGTTGTTTCTGAAACTGGAGGACATTTAGGTGCTGGTTTAGGAGTTGTAGAATTAACCGTTGTCTTACACTACATATTTAATACTCCACATGATAAATTAATTTGGGATGTTGGACATCAGACTTATCCACATAAAATATTGACCGGAAGAAAGAATAGAATAAGAACTCTTAGAAAAGGCGAGGGATTGTCTGGTTTTACAAAAAGATCAGAAAGCGAGTATGATCCATTTGGTGCTGCTCATAGCTCAACTTCTATTTCATCTGCATTAGGAATAGCAGTAGCTAATAAGTTATCAAATAAATCAGGAAATGTTATTGCAGTCATAGGTGATGGAGCGATAAGTGCTGGTATGGCTTATGAGGCGATGAATAATGCAGGTGAAAACAAAACAAAGATGATTGTTGTTTTAAATGATAACGACATGTCAATTGCCAAACCTGTCGGTGCTATGAGAAGATATCTTGCAAAAATTTTATCTGGTAAAATTTATTTTAGTTTCAGAGAGACATTTAAATTAATTATATCTGCTTTTTCAAAAAGATTTAAAAATCAAGCGGGAAAGGCAGAAGATTTTTTAAGATCTGCAGTCACTGGTGGAACATTATTCAACTCCATGGGATTTTACTATATTGGACCAATAGATGGTCATGACATTGATACAATGGTTTCAGTATTTAATAATGCAAAAGATATTAATTATGATGGACCAATTTTAATCCATGTTAAAACTGAAAAAGGAAAAGGTTATTCGTTTGCTGAAAAATCAGAGGATAAATTTCATGGTGTTTCAAAATTTAATGTAAAAACAGGAGAACAAGAAAAGTCCAAATCAAATACTCCTTCTTATACAAAAGTATTCGCTAATTCATTAATTAAACATGCAGAAAAAGATAGCAAGGTCATTGGCATAACCGCTGCTATGCCATCAGGAACAGGCATGGATTTATTTGGAAAAAAATTTCCAGAAAGAATGTTTGATGTTGGGATAGCAGAGCAACATGCTGTCACTTTCGCTGCGGGTATGGCTACCGAAGGATATAAACCTTACGCTGCAATATACTCAACATTTCTTCAAAGAGCTTACGATCAGGTCGTTCACGATGTTGCCATACAATCTTTGCCTGTTAGATTTGCAATTGACAGAGCGGGGTTAGTTGGTGCTGATGGCCCAACACATGCTGGATCTTTTGATATAACATATCTTTCAACACTGCCAAATTTTGTGGTAATGGCTGCAAGTGATGAAGCCGAGCTTGTAAGGATGATAAATACATCAATGGATATAAACGATAGACCATCAGCTTTTAGATATCCAAGGGGCAATGGTGTGGGAGTTCAATTACCTGAAATAACTGAGAAAATTGAATTGGGTAAAGCAAAAATAATTAAAGAAGGAAAAAAAGTTGCAGTCTTAAATTTTGGAGCAAGATTACAGGAGTGTATTTTAGCTTCTGAAAATTTAACAAAAAAAGGAATTGATATCTCTATTATTGATGCAAGATTTGTAAAACCGTTGGATGAAAACCTAATATGGCAAATTGCTACGGAACATGAAGTTTTGATTACAATTGAAGAGGGTTCAATTGGGGGATTTGGATCTCATGTGAGTCAATTTTTAAGTGAAAAAAATTTATTAGACAATAATCTAAAATTTAGATCAATGATATTACCTGATAGATTTATTGATCATGATAAACCAGAACTAATGTATAAGTTTGCTAATTTAGACTCTGTTGGGATTGAAAATAAAATCTTAGATACTTTAAATTCAAAAGTTTTAATAAAAAAATCTAATTAAATTTTATTTTGTGCTGAATTCATTAAATAGTGATCAAGAATTACACAATGCATCATCGCCTCTCCTATTGGAACAGCTCTAATCCCAACACATGGGTCGTGTCTTCCTTTTACAGAAATTGTCGTATTCTTACCAAATCTATCGATTGTTTTCCTTGACGACAAAATAGATGATGTTGGTTTTACTGCAAATGAAACATTTATTTCTTGTCCAGTAGATATTCCTCCAAGAATTCCCCCCGCATTATTTGATTTAAAAGAAGTTTTACCTTTTTTTTTCAAAATTTCATCAGAGTTTTCCTCACCAGTTAACATTGCAGAGTTCATTCCCGATCCAATATTCACTCCCTTTACAGCATTAATGCTCATCATTGCTGCCGCAAGATCCATATCTAATTTTGAGTATATTGGTGCTCCAAGCCCCAAAGGAACTCCTCTTGCTCTAACCTCAATAATTGCTCCACAAGATGATCCAGCTTTTCTTATTCCAAGTAAATATTTTTCCCAAAGTTTAATCACAGTTTTATCAGGACAAAAAAATGGGTTACTAGAAATTGTTTTATCTTTCCATTTCTTTAGGTCGCATCCTAATATTCCTAATTGTGTAACAGCACCAACGGCTTGATACTTCTTACCAATTTTATTTTTCAAAACAACTTTTGCAATAGCACCAGCTGCAACTCTAGCAGCAGTCTCACGGGCAGATTGTCTTCCACCACCTCTGTAATCCCGGATTCCATATTTTTTAAAATAGGTATAATCTGCATGTCCTGGCCTAAATTTATTCTTTATTGTCTCGTAATCCCTTGATCTCATATCTTTATTGTAAATAATAAGAGAAATTGGAGTTCCAGTTGTTCTAC
>CACCWT010000028.1 GCA_902549785.1 uncultured Pelagibacteraceae bacterium | reverse complement strand
CAAATTTTTTAACCATTAAATCGAATGCTTTTGCGGCTGGTTTTGGATGATAATCAGCATCAACAATATCAAATACATCTTCAAATAAATCATCTATACCTACGTGTGTGGTAATATTTTTAACATGTTCCTTGCTTCCATTAGTAAAAACAAATTTTCTTAGATCTAATTTTTTTATTTCTTCTCTTAAAACAATGTCTTTCTCCATGAAAGATAGATCAATATCATGAACAAATTGTAAAAATTCTGTTGGGGGAATATCATGGTGTATCATTAATCCGTTCAGACTTGTATTATATTTGTGAAAATAATTCGTTTGTAGTTCTTTTGCTTCTTTTAAATCAATCTTTAATTTTTTTGAAATATACTGCGTCATTCTTTTGCTTACTTGACCAAATACTGCCTCTAGATCTTGATAAAGAACACCGTCACAATCGAATAAGATATTTTTTATGTGCTTCATTTTCTTATTAATGTTCCTGCACCTTTATCTGAAAATAATTCGAACAAAATTGAATGTTTTTTTCTTCCATCTATAATTCCTACTCCTGTAACCCCGTTCATTACTGCATCAAGGCATGTATTTATTTTGGGTATCATCCCCTCTGTGATTATTTCATTATTTATCATTTCTAAAATTTCAGAAGAGTTTATCTCTTCGATAAGCTTTTTTTCTTTATTTAAAACTCCTTCCACATTAGTCATTAATAATAATCTTCTACATTTTAAAGATTTTGCTATAGCTCCCGCAGCTGTATCTCCATTAATATTATATGTTTGATTATTTTTCCCCAGACCTAAAGGAGATATAATTGGTACTGCATTTATTTTGATTATATCTTTTATTATTTCTATATTTATTTTATTTGGTATACCAACAAATCCTAGTTCCTCTGCTTCTGGAATAACTTCTATAGCATTGTTTTTCTTTGTATTTAGAGAAACTGCATTTGCACCTTTTTCGACTAAAGAATTTACAATATCCTCATTAAAGTCAATAAGGACATTTTCAACTACGTTAATAATTTTTTCATCGGTAACTCTTAATCCTCTTATAAATTTTGATTGAATATTTGATTTATCTAATTCTCTTTTAATTCTGGGTCCACCTCCATGAACTATAATTATAGAAAGTCCTAATTTATTTAAAATACTAATATCTGAAATAAAATTATTAAAGATATTTCTATCTATAAAAACATTCCCCCCATATTTAATTACAATTAACTGATCTTTATATTTATCTATGTATTTTTTAAATTCATCGATTGTAGGACCATCCTTAGGTACAATTTTCTCTATTTCCATTTTTAAACTGTTTTGACAGTCGTTCTCTTAATGATGATGTACTGTTGAGCCATTGTTAATATGTTATTTATAGTCCAGTAAATGACTAGTCCAGCTGGGAAAGGAGCTAATATTACTGTCAAAAATAATGGGAAGAACATGAATATCTTTGCTTGAACAGGATCAGGAGGTGTAGGATTTAGTTTTTGCTGCATCCACATGGAAACACCCATTAAGCATGGCCATACACCTATGAGTAAAAAAGAAGGAGGATCCCAAGGAATCAATCCAAATAAATTAAATATTGATGTAGGATCTCTTTCGCTTAAGTCTTTTATCCAACCAAAAAATGGCTGATGTCTCATCTCAATAGTTACAAACAAAACCTTATAAATTGCAAAGAAAAATGGAATCTGTATGAAAATTGGGAGACAACCACTTATTGGATTCACTTTTTCTCTTTTATATAAAGCCATCATTTCTTGTTGAAGTTTCATTTTATCTTCTTTGTGTAATTCCTTCAGTCTTGTCATTTCTGGCTGAAGAACTTTCATCTTAGCCATTGATCTAAATGAGTAATTTGCTAGTGGAAAAAATGCTAGTCTTATGCAAGCAGTAATCATTATAATTGCTATTCCAAAATTACCAGCAAGATTAAAGAAATATTGAATTGCAAAGAATAAAGGTTTTACAATGAAGTAAAACCATCCCCAATCTATTGCTAAATCAAACTTATTAATGTCTTCACTTTCTGCATATCCATCAATAACGTTTACCTCTTTTGCAGCAATTATTAACCTGATTGAGTTACTTTTTGTTTCGTTTGAACCAACTTCTGTTGCATTAGTCTCAATAAAATTTGCTCTGAACTTATTTTTGTAATCAAAATCAGATCTAAAACTTTTATCTTTTTCAGGTATGAGACTAGTAAGCCAATATTTATCAGTTATACCTAGCCATCCAGATTGTGCGTTCTTAGAATATTTTTTTTCCTCAATATCATCATAATCTTCTTCAACTAGTTGATCATCAAAAACTCCAATTAAACCCTCATGTAAAATATAAAAATTAGTTATATCAGGGGCTACATTTCTAATAATTTGTCCATATGGATAAAAGTTATAAGTTTTATCCGAATTATTAATTATCGTTTGTTTTATGTTAAAAAGATATTGTTTGTCTATGCTTATTTCTTTTAAGAATTTAATATTTTGACTGTTAGTCCAACTTAATACCACTGGTGAACTAGGTGTGAGTTTATTACCTCCTTCAATGCTCCAAAGAGATTTTGAGTTTGGTAAATCAATATTTTTGTTAGTAGTTACCCATCCAGTTTCTACATAATATCCATTAGCAGATTGTTTAGGATTTAATAAGATTACATTATCATCTCCATTTAAAGTATTTGTATAATTTTTAAAAGTTAAGTCGTCTATTGACGACCCGATTAATGAAATTGAGCCTATAATTTTTTCATTTTCAAAAAGAACTCTTTCATTTTCTTTTAAGGCCTCATTTCTAGATATTTTAATTGTTTTTTCATCCTGAACTAATGATGGTGCATCCATTGAAGAATTTTCATTTGTAATATTTTTATCATTAGAAATATTTTTTTGGTCTACTACTGCTGGAGCGAAGAAAAGACTATAAAGTATTATTACAGCTGCACTAAGAGATATTGCGGCAATTACATTTTTGGTATCCATAAATTACTTTTTCTTTCTAACTGGATCAAATCCCTCTCCACCACCCAAAATTTTTATAGGATGACAACTAAGTATTCTTTTAAATCCATTAATGCTTCCTTTTAAAATTCCATTTTCTTTTAGGTTTTCAATAAAATAATCAGAACATGTTGGAAGATATCTGCAATTATTGCCTAGATATGGAGATATAAGTATTTGATAAAACCTTATAATCTTAATCATTAAAAATTTAATAAAATTAATCATTTGATTTTTTTAAAGTCTTCTAGTGTTGTGTTTTTTATTCTTTCATAAGGATCTTTGCTAACAGATATTCTTGCAATTAATAAATAACAGTAATTAAGATTAATGTTAATTGATTTCATAGCTTCGTTCATAATATTTCTTAGCCTTCTTTTAATTTTGTTTCTAGTTACCGCATTTCCAATTTTTTTTTTAGCTACGAAACTAATATTTAATCTATTAGTATTTTTATCAGAAAGTTTTTTAAAGAAAATTGTTAAATATTTGTTAGAAATCTTTTTTCCACTAAGAATTGACTTAAAATCCTCATTTTTAGAAAGGCTAACGATCTTGTTTTTCATTAAGCGTTTGTTAATTTTTTTCTTCCTTTAGCCCTTCTTCTTTTTAATACTTTTCTTCCACCCTTTGTTTTTCTCTTAGCTCTAAAGCCAACTGCTTTTTTTCTTTTTCTGTTACTTGGTTGATATGTACGTTTCATTGTAGTTAAAATAATGTTAAATTTCGGTAGTTATACAAATATATATATATAAGTACAGCGATTTTTAATAAGTTAAAAATCAATGAATAGAGAAAAAAAAATTAAACTTTTTTTAGGTTCTGCCTACATTTTAATAGTATTTGTTTTTTTATTGATTTTTTTTAACAACTTTTCATTTCAGGATTTTTCAAGCTATGAATTAATAAGAGAAAACAGAGATACTTTAGATAATCTAAAAAATAGTAATATTTTTTTATCGAGTATTTTTTTTCTACTAGCTACCATAGTTTGGGTTCTTTTATTAGGCTTTGGTTCGCCAGTATTTTTAGTTGGAGGTTTTATTTTTGGTAAGTGGTTAGGAACTTTGCTTATAGTTTTTGGATTATCAATTGGTGCAACAATACTTTATATATTTGCAAATTATTTTTTAAAAGATTTGGTAGAGAAAAAATTTTCATCTCGTTTCAGTAATTTAACTGAAAGGTTTAAAAAAAATGAATTTGTTTTTTTTCTAATTTATAGATTTATAGGTGGTATTCCTTTTTTTATTTCAAATATTTTGCCAACAATTTTTAATGTCAAGATTAGAAATTTTTTTCTAGGATCAATAATTGGAATGGCTCCACAATTATTTGTTGGAGCATCTCTTGGTGCTGGTTTGAGTAAGATTTTAGAGGAGAATACTGAGGTACCAAGTTTTTTAGAATTAATTTTTTCTCCAGATATTTATTTACCAATTCTTGGAATTGTATTTTTAGTTTTAATCGGCTTTTTTTTAAAAAAAAAATTTTATGAAAAATAATACTGGTGCCCCCATCCAGAATTGAACTGGAAACTCATCCTTACCATGGATGTGTTATTCCATTTAACTATAGGGGCAATATTTGGATAAATTAGTGTATAAATTCTATTATTTCAAATTATTGCCTTAATTTTTTTTCAAAATAAGCTATATCTATCTTAGGAAAATGCTATGGGAATTCACTATACATATGGAGCAAATAAAAATGCAAAGCTCATGGAAAAAAAAGCAAAAAGAGAGAAAAAACTTGCAGACAAAAGAGCCAAGAAGCAGGTGAAAGCACCCCCAATAAAAGTTGAAGATGATAAAACTATTCCACTAGATCAGGTTATTACACTTGACCATCTTACAAATCCTGACAAAAAATAAATAATGAGTTCAAAAAAGAATAATTTTAGTAAACTTGAACTTGCTTTAAGAAAAAATTTAAAAAAAAGAAAAGAATTTCAAAAAAAAACTAAGAAAAAAAATAAATAATGTCAGTTCAATCTGATAAGTGGATTATACAAATGGCAAGAGATAATGATATGATCTCTCCTTTTGAAGACAAACAAGTAAGAGGAGACAAAATATCATTTGGTGTATCATCATATGGTTATGATGCTAGAGTATCTGATGAATTTAAAATTTTCACTAATGTAAACTCAGAAATTGTTGATCCAAAAAATTTTAAGTCTTCAAATTTTATAACAAAAAACTCGTCTGAATGTATAATACCACCAAATTCATTTGTATTAGCGAGAACCGTAGAATATTTTAAGATACCCAAAAATGTTTTGGTTATATGTTTGGGAAAATCTACATACGCTAGATGTGGAATAATAGTGAACGTCACACCTCTTGAACCAGGCTGGGAAGGTCATGTAACATTAGAATTTTCCAACACAACGCCTTTGCCTGCAAAAATTTATGCCAATGAAGGTGTTGCCCAATTTGTTTTTATTAAGGGCAACGAAGATCCATTAGTTTCATATGCAGATAGAAATGGCAAATATCAGGGTCAAAAGGGAGTTACACTTCCTAAGATATAATAATGGACAAATTTATTGTTAAAGGCCCTAGTAAAATTAAGGGTGAAGTTTCAATTTCAGGATCTAAAAATGCTGCATTACCAATTTTAGCATCAACTATCTTATTTGAAAAAGAGGTCATAATAAAAAATTTACCTCGCGTTAAAGATATAGATACAATGATTAACCTTTTAAAATCTCTTGGATCAGTAATTCAATTTAGTAAAAATAAAAAAAATGTTAAAATAACAAAGAAAAAAAAACAAAATTATCTCGCAACATATTCACTTGTCAGAACTATGAGAGCTGGAATATTAGTTTTAGGTGCACTTGTTGCTAAGCATCAAAAGTCTATTACCTCTTTGCCAGGTGGCTGCTTAATAGGAGCTAGACCTGTAAATTACCACTTGAATGCACTCAAAAAACTTGGAATGAAATATGATATTAAAAAAGGTTATATCCATGCACATACGGTAGGAAATCTGAAAGGTGCAAAAATTAGATTTTCAAAGATTAGTGTTGGAGCAACTGAAAATACTATTATAGCTGCATGTTTAGCTAACGGAATTACCATCCTTAGAAATTGTGCAATTGAACCAGAAATAATTGATTTAATAAATTTTTTAAAATCAGGTGGTGCAAAAATAAAATTTATAGGCAAACGTACTTTGAAGATAGAAGGTATTAAATCTTTAGAAAGCACAAGTTATACTGTGATGTCAGATAGAATAGAAACAGGAACTTTTTGTGTAGCAGCATGTTTAACTGGAGGTAAATTAAAAATAAATAATTTTGATCCAAAAATTATAAAAACAGAATTATCCTTATTAAAAAAAATTGGAGCCAAAATTAAAGTAGCTAAAAAACAAATTAATATATCTGGTCCTAAAAAAATCAAAAATTTAACCAATTTAGTTACTAAAGAGTATCCAAACTTCCCTACAGATTTGCAAGCACAGTTTATGGTTCTACTTTGTAAGGCTAAAGGTAAAAGTTCAATAACTGAAAGTATTTTTGAAAATAGATTTATGCATGTAGCTGAATTAAGAAGGTTAGGAGCAGAGATTATAGTAAAAAAAAATAAGGCTTTCATTTCAGGTAATACAAATTTTCAAGCAGCTGAATTAATGTCAAGCGATCTTAGAGCTTCAGTAGCGTTAGTTCTAGCTGCAATAGTTGCTAAAGGATCATCTATAATTAATAGAATTTATCACCTTGATAGGGGATATGAAAATATAGAGTACAAACTCAGAAAAGTTGGGGTAAATATTCGAAGGGTTAATTGATGGAATATCAGTACTTAAAAAAGATAATTGCACAAACTCCTGAAGACCTTCGTATTATTTCAGCCTGCTGTTCCGAGGGGAAAGTTAATATTGATGATGTCAAATATTTAGCTTCTAATAAGATTTTTTTGATTTCAATAGCAAGATATAGCAAAGAAGAGGAAAACAAAAATAAATTAATAAATAGTATTATTAAATTTGAATTTATAAATTCCTCAAAATCAAAGAATATAGACCAAAAAGACACTAATCTTACGTTAGAATTATTAACAATTGATATTTTTAAGAAAGATGAGAATTTTGAAATAACTATGTTATTTTCAAAAAATAGAATTATAACTCTTGCCGCTGAAGTAATTGAGGTGACACTTGAGGACCAAAAAATAGTAAATGATAAAAGTAATTAACTGTAATAAAAAAAACTACTTAAATAACTTAACTAAATTTTTAGATTTAAGGAGATCTGAAAAAAGAATTGAAAGTAAAACTATATCTAACATTTTAAAAGATATAAAAAAAAATAAAAATAAAAGTCTTTTAAAATTCGAGAAAAAATTTAGCAAAAATAGTCAAATTAAACCAAGTATTAAGCAAATCAACAAATCAATTAAATCTTTAGATCCAAAAATTAAAAGAGCTATAGATTTTGCTTACAAACGTATACTCAAATTCCATAAATTACAAAAAACTAAAGATATTTTTTATAAAGATAATCTAAATAATAAAATTGAATATAAATATGTACCAATTCAATCAGTTGGCATTTATGTTCCAGCAAACTTACCATCTACGTTATTGATGAATGCTATCCCAGCAAAAATTGCAGGTGTTAAAAGAATTGTACTTGCGAGTCCAAAAAATAATGGAAAATTGAATCCTGCAGTTTTATATGCTGCAAAAAAGGTAGGAATAAAAGAAATTTATTCAATGGGAGGTGCACAA
>CACCWT010000027.1 GCA_902549785.1 uncultured Pelagibacteraceae bacterium | reverse complement strand
CGGTTGCTCCACAAATAAGAACATTTTTCTTAAGCATAAATTAATATAACAGTTGAAAATTAAAAAGAAATTATCTTTTAGAGAATTGAAAGCTTCTTCTTGCTTTTGCTCTACCTGGTTTTTTTCTTTCAACAGATCTAGAGTCTCTAGTTGTAAGTTTTTCCTTGCGTAGAGTTGATTTTAGTGTTTCATCAAATTTTAATAAAGCTCTTGAAATTCCGTGTACTAATGCACCTGCTTGACCAGTTTGACCCCCTCCAACAACTTTAGATCTAACATCGTAATCAGTAGATTGATTTATTATTTCAAATGGTCTTAAAATTTGCATTATGTGGTTTGCTCTAGGAAAATAATCATCAAGTGATTTTCCATTAACATAAAATTTCCCCGTGCCTTTTTTTAACCAAACCTTAGCAACAGATTTTTTTCTTCTTCCTGTAGCATACTTACTATCTTTAAAATCTAATTTTATCTTCGGTGATGTTGTCTGATTGTTTTCCATATTAATTTCTAACTATATTTTTCTCATTAAGTTTGCTGATTTCAATTACTTTTGGATTTTGTGCACTATGAGGATGATCGGCTCCAGAGTAAATCTTAAGTTTTGACAATTGTTTTTTAGCCAAAGCACCAGATGGCAACATTCTCTTTACCGCAAGTTTTAATACTTCCTCTGGTTTTTTCTCAATTAATTTTTCAGGAGTTGTTTCCTTAATTCCACCAGGATAACCTGTGTGTCTATAATACTTTTTATTTTGAAATTTACTGCCGGTAAACTTTATTTGATCTACATTTTTAACAACGACAAAGTCACCATGATCCATGTGTGGTGTAAAAGTAGTTTTATTCTTACCTCTTATGATTTTTGATATAACCGTTGCAATTCTACCTACAACTGCTCCAGTTGCATCAATTTCAAACCATTCGCTATTTATCTCGTCTTTTTTAACAAATTTTGTCATGAATGCGGGATTAATACTTATAATTACTTATATTGTCAATTTATTATATTTATATAGGACTCAATGGTTGATTGAATTATGGCCATTTATTAGTAATAATAGACTTCAAAAAACGAATTCATAAAATTATAAATTAAAGGAGCCGAATGAGTGATAAAAAAAAAGAATTAAAACCGAATACATACAAATTTGATACTCTGAGTTTGCACGCAGGTTATCAACCACACAAAAATGCAGGTTCAAGACAAGTTCCAATTTATCAAACAACTTCTTACTTATTTGATGATGTAGATCATGCAGCAGCTCTTTTTAATTTGGAAAGAGGTGGGCACATTTATAGTAGAATTTCAAATCCTACAGTAGGAGTATTAGAGGAAAGAGTTGCATCTTTAGAAGGTGGTACAGCAGCCCTTGCTACCTCGTCTGGTATGAGTGCTATTTTTTTAACCGTAATGACTTTATGTGAAGCTGGTGATCATTTAGTAGTATCATCTCAACTTTACGGAGGTACTGTAAATCTGTTTAGACTTACATTGCCAAAATTTGGAATTAAATGCACTTTTGTTAAACCAAGAGACACAGAAGGTTTTAAAAAAGCAATACAAAAGAACACTAAAGGAATTTTTGGAGAATTAGTTGGAAATCCAGGCAATGAAATAATGAACATGCCTGAGATTGCTAAAATTGCACATGATGCTGGAATTCCATTAATGGTTGATGCTACTTATCAAACTCCATATTTATGTAAACCTTTCGAGCATGGTGCTGACATAGTAATACACTCATTAACGAAATGGATGGCAGGTCATGGATCTTCAATGGCAGGCATATTAGTTGAAGGTGGAAAATTTGATTGGATGCAAAATGATAAATTTCCAACAATGACTAAACCATATGAAGGATATCATGGTTTATCTTTTGCAGAGGAATTTGGTCCAACAGCTTTTACTATGAAAGCTAGAGCTGAGGGTATGAGAGACTTTGGTCCTTGTTTAAGCCCTCAAAACGCATGGAATGTTTTGCAAGGCATAGAAACTTTATCTGTAAGAATGAAAAAACATTGTTCAAATGCTGAAGAAATGGTTAAATATTTATCGAACCACGAGAGTGTTGCATGGGTATCTCATCCAAGTGTCCCAGATCACCCAGATCATCAACTAGCAAAAAAACTTTTACCTAATGGTAGAGGTTCAATGATTGCATTTGGTATTAAAGGTGGAAAAGATGCTGGTGTTGCATTTATAAATAATGTTAAATTAGCATCACATTTGGCAAATGTAGGTGATACGAGGACTTTAGTTATTCATCCTGCATCTGGTACACATTCACAGATGGATGAGGCTACTTTAAAGTTTGCTGGATTATCACATGACATGATTAGGTTATCCGTTGGTATTGAAGACATCGATGACATAAAAAATGATTTCGAGATTGGTTTTAGAGCTGCAAGAAAACCAAGACTTGTCTCAAATCAATGAAATTTAAAGTAAATAACAATGAGGTATTTGCCTCAACTGGTGGAAGACCTTTTGATAAAAAAAAGCCATTAATTATATTTGTTCATGGTAGTGGGCTAACACATATGACATGGGTACTTCAAACAAGGTACTTTGCTTTTCATGGTTACAACGCTTTAGCTATTGATCTACCAGGACATGGTTTATCAAGTGGTGAAAGTCTTAAATCGATTGAAGAAATGGCAGATTGGATAAATGATGTTATAGATGCTGTCGGTCATAAAGAGGCTTCGTTGGTAGGACATTCTCAAGGTTGTTTAGTTACAGTAGAATGTACATCTCGATACCCAGAAAAAATTAAGACTTTAAGTCTAATGGGTGGAGCCGGTGCTATTCCAATGAATCCAGAACTACTTTCCTTGGCTGAAAATAATGATCCAAAGGCTGTAGACTTAATGATGGATTGGGCACATGGACCTGCTGGCCACTTTGGTGGCCACCCTGTTCCTGGATTATACCACATTAATACAGGGACCATGTTAGCAAAATCAAGAACAATACAGAATACTTTGGGTGTAGATTTTAGAGCATGTGATAATTATAAAAATGGATTTGATGCTGCTAAAAAAATAAAATGTCCTACTCTCTCTATTTTAGCAACAGATGACAAAATGTGCCCTGTTAAAGAAGGAAAAAAACTTGCTTCCTTAATTGATGGTAGTCAAATTGATATTATTGATAATTGTGGACATATGATGTTGTTAGAGGAAGCTGATAGAGTTTTAACAGTTCTAAAAAAATTTATAAGAACTAATTATCCTCCATTATCAAGTTAAATTAAAGCTTGATTGTATTTTTTCATTTTAGTTTAATACAATTTTAAACAGAAGGGGAAATATGAGTAAAAATAAAAATCCAGAAACAATAGCTTTACATGGTGGAGATTACAGAAGTGATCCAGCTACAACAGCAGTAGCAGTACCGCTATATAGAACAACATCTTATCAATTTAATGATACAGATCACGCAGCAAATTTATTTGCATTAAAAGAATTTGGAAACATATACACAAGGATTATGAATCCAACTAATGATGTACTTGAAAAAAGAGTTGCAGCACTTGAAGGTGGTCTTGCAGCAGTTACCGTTGGATCAGGTCAAGCAGCATCAACATTTGCAATAATGAACGTTTGTCAATCAGGTGATAACTTTATTAGCTCAACTGATTTATATGGAGGTACTGTTAATTTATTTACACACACCCTTAAAAAATTAGGTATTGAATGTAGATATGCAGATCCTTCAGACCCTAGTAATTTTGAAAAATTAATTGATGAAAAAACAAGATGTTTCTATGCAGAAACTTTGCCAAATCCATACTTAAGGGTATTTCCAATTAAAGAAGTTTCTGACATAGGTAGAAAACATAATATTCCATTAATAATGGATAATACTGCTGCGCCTGTAATTTGTAAACCGTTAGAACATGGAGCTGCAGTTGTAGTTCACTCACTAACTAAATTTATTGGAGGACACGGAACAGTTATTGGTGGAGCACTTGTAGATGGAGGTAATTTCGACTGGACAAAAGATCCGAAAAGACAACCATTGTTTAATGAGCCTGATGCTAGTTATGGTGGAGCAAAATGGGGTGAAGTGGTACCACAGTTAACAGGTGCAAATGTTTCATTTGCTGTAAGAGCTAGAGTATGTCTGCTTCGAGATTTAGGAGCTCCTTTAGCACCAGATAATGCATGGGGAATAATTCAAGGTCTAGAAACTGTGCCATTAAGAATGAAACAACATTGTTCTAATGCAGAAAAAGCTGTTGCATTTTTACAAAAACATAAGAATGTAGAAAGAGTTATCTACCCTACTCTTCACAAAGGTGAAATTGGTGAAAGATCAAAAAAATATATGAAGGGTGGTAATGGAGCTCTTGTAGGTATTGAGGTTAAAGGAGGAGTTGAAGCAGGTAAAAAATTTATTGAGTCATTAAAAATGTTTTACCATGTAGCAAATATTGGAGATGCAAGAAGTTTAGCAATTCATCCAGCAACGACTACGCACAGCCAATTGACTGAAGAAGAGCTGCTAGCCGCTGGTGTTACACCAGGATATGTCAGACTTTCTATAGGTATAGAACATCCAGATGACATTATAGCTGATCTCGATCAAGCTTTAGGTGCTTCTGGAAAGCCTAACTTGAAAGCTGTAAGTTAGATTTTGTATTTATAAATAAAAAATAGATACAAGATGCAACTAAAAAAATAGAACTAATTTGGTGCATAGATGCAATTAATATCTGTGCACCATATAATAAAGTAAATATTCCCAAAATAATTTGTAAAATTATAAAAAAACCTAAAACATTTATTGATTTATATAAGTCGGTTTTTTTATTTTTATAAATATTAAATAATAAATATAGATAAAAAAATCCTATAAAATAGGCTAATTTTCTGTGAATAAATTGTACTAAAGAAGGATCACTAAAAGCAGATAATTTAAACAAATTATAAACATTATTGTCATTTGGAAAAATTGAATTACCCATTAACGGCCATGAATTATAAATTTTACCAGCATCCATCCCTGAAACAAACGCTCCAATTGAAATCTGTACAAAAACCAAAAACAGAAAACTTAAAGGATATATTATATTGATAGTGTCTTGAATGTTGTTTTTAATTTTAATTTTTAAATAATTCCAAAAAATTAATGATAGTATAATAAAAGCTACTAATAAATGTACTGATAATCTAAAATGACTAACATCTACCCTATCAATAAGTCCACTGCTTACCATATACCATCCTATAAATCCTTGAAAACATATTAGGGCAAAGATTAAATAAAGATTTATCAACTTTTTTAATTTAATTTTAATAGTGAAATATAATAATGGTATTAGAAAAGCTATACCAATTAACCTTCCCATGAATCTATGGGCCCATTCCCACCAAAAAATTACTTTAAATTCTTGCATGGTCATATCATAATTTTGTAGTTTAAATTCAGGTATCTCTTTGTATAAATCAAAATACATAATCCATTCAGAATCATTAAGTGGTGGTAAAAAACCAGAAAATAATCGAAGCAATCGGTTTATCAGATGGAATATCAAAGAAAGTTATTGAAACTGCTTTAAAAAATAAAATTCATGTTATTACACCAAATAAGGCACTCATATCTAAACATGGAGATAAGCTTGGTGAATTAGCTGAAAAAAATAAAGTAAATTTAGAATTCGAAGCATCTGTGGCTGGAGGTATACCAATAATTAGAACTATAAAAGAAGGTCTTGCAACTAATAAAATAACAAAAGTTTATGGAATTCTTAATGGCACATGTAATTATATTTTGTCCGAGATGGAAAAAACTAAAGATAGTTTTGCTAGTGTTTTAAAAAAAGCTCAAAACCTTGGTTATGCTGAACCTGGAAATCCTAAATTAGACTTAAATGGACATGATGCTTTGGCAAAAATAAGAATACTTTCATCATTATCATTTAATAAAAAAATTTCAAAATCAAAATGTTTGATGGAAGGTATTGAAAATATAGAATTTAGAGATATTGAAATAGCCAATCAGTTAAATTTTAGAATTAAATTACTTGGTATTACAGAGATTATTAAAAATAGTATTTTTGAGAGAGTTCATCCCTGCTTGGTTAACAAAGATTCATATATCGGAAATGTTAGTGGTGTGATGAATGCTGTAATTTTAAATGGATCGCCAATAGGAGAAAGTGTTTTACAAG
Organism: uncultured Pelagibacteraceae bacterium; assembly: GCA_902549785.1. The sequence continues at coordinate 1,696 of CACCWT010000027.1, read as the reverse complement.
GTGAAGGAGCGGGGCCTGGACCAACATCATCTGCGATAATGTCAGACCTGTTGTCTATTTTAAGAGGAAATATAAAATTTCCTTTTGGAATTACTAGAACAAAAAGACAAAAACCAAAAATATTTAATAAAGGTATTTCATCTAATTCACTTTATTTGAGACTGGAAGTTAAAGATAAACCAGGAGTTTTGTCATCTATTACAAAAATTTTTGCAAATCATAAGATATCAATTCAAAGAATTATACAAATTCCAGATAGTAAAAAGAAAACTGCATCAATTGTAATTATTACTCATGATGCAAATGAATTAAGTTCTCAAAAATGTATTAAATCATTTAAATTAAATCAAAATATAATTAAAAATCCAGTATTAATAAGATTATTTTAATGGAACTTTATATCAAACTTTTTGAAGTTCTATTTCCAGTTTTTTTTATTGTAGCTATTGGTTACTTTCTCGGTAAAAAAAATCCGAATTTTGACACATCTTTTATAACAACTTATTCAGCTAATTTTGGCACACCCTCAATAGTAATATTTTCTATATCAGCTAGCGGTGTAACTTTTGCAATGTTTTCTGAGTATTTTTTATACGCTCTTATACTTTTGACTTCTTTTTTGATTGTCGGATTAATTTTCCTATTATTAATGAAAAAAGATTATCTAAGAGAATTACCAACCTTCTTTTTACCTAATACTGGCAATATGGGTATCCCAATTTGTTTATTTGCTTACGGAAAGCTTGGTATGGGAATAGCTGCAGCTATATCATCTTTAGTTGTTTTATTACATTTCACTTTAAATATATTTCTTGCAAAAAGAGAATTTGATTTAAATGTAATAGTTAAAAGTCCCTCATTTTATGCAATAATTGCAACAATCCTATTTCTATATTACGAAATACCTTTACCAATATTTGTTTTGAATACTGTTATGCTTTTAGCTTACGGAATGATTGTAATGATTTTAATGTCTCTAGGTGTCTCTCTAACACAAATGAAAGTTTTTTCATTTAAGGACGCTTTAATTACATCTACTGGAAGAGTTATTATAGGTCCTTTAATTGGTTTTGCTCTGATATCTTTTTTTAATTTATCTGGATTCGCAGCTGGAGTTTTATTAATACAATCATCGATGCCCAGTGCCATTCTTTGTTATTTAGTTGCTTCTATGTATTCTCCAAAAGAAATTGTAGATAATATTTCTAGTACAATTGTTGTTTCAACTTTGATGTCTTTAATAACAGTCCCAATAACTGTATTCTTTGCTTTAAAATACTTTAATTAAGAGCTATGCTTCACTAATGAAGGCTGTGATACTCAATGCATCCGCTTGGATGATTGTTCCTTTTATGGATGCTTTTGCTAAATATTTAAGCTCTTCTATGGATGTTTTGCAAATTACTTGGGCTAGATATTTTTTTACAGTTGTTTTTGCTCTTTTAATAATGCTTATTTTTGATAGAAAATCTTTAGTTTGGAGCAAAAAACCTTTACTTCAATTGATAAGAGGGTTGATTTTTGTCTTTTCCACTTATTTATTCTTTTATGCAATTTCTGAAATTTCATTACCAAAAGCACTTACACTAGCATTTGTTGCTCCTATATGTGTAACTGCAATGTCACCTTTTTTTCTTAATGAAAAGGTGGGATTAAGAAGATGGACTGCAGTATCAATGGGTTTTATAGGTACCTT
>CACCWT010000026.1 GCA_902549785.1 uncultured Pelagibacteraceae bacterium | reverse complement strand
GCTACAAAAAATACAAATTTAAGTCGATTTTTATCACCAATAGATAATTCATCTAATTTTAAGTTTAATAAATCTTTTAGAAAAGCCACAAAGAATAAAAAACAAACCACTAAGATATTAAATGTCAAGGGTCGTAAATTAGCATTTGATAACTTTCATGAAGGAGTTCTTAAGGTTTCTTTTGACGAAATTTGTAATAGAAATCTTGGATCCGAGGACTACATTAAAATTGCTAACGAGAGTGACTTTATTTTTATTGAAAATCTACCTAACTTTAATGAAAGTAATTCTAACCAGCAACAAAGGTTTATTACTTTTATCGACATTATTTATGAAAAAAAAATACCATTGATGATCAAATCAGAAGTTGAATTAAATTCACTCGAGTCCACTAATAGCATGAAAAAGCCTTTCAAAAGAACAGTTAGTCGATTGTATGAACTAACATCACAAAACTTTAATTAATGTATGAAACAAGAATTTTACAATCTAGAAATTAATACAAATGGTCAAAAACTGTATGAGTTTACTAATAAAACAATAGAATGGATTAATAATAATAAATTTAAAAATGGAATCATTAATCTCAGCATCCAACACACTAGTGCCTCACTAATTGTCCAAGAAAATGCTGACCCAGATGTACAAAAAGATTTAATTAATTATTTTGATAAATTGGTACCCATGGACAACAAGTTGTATGTTCATACAACTGAGGGAAAGGATGATATGCCAGCCCATATCAAATCTACTTTAACTAATAATCAAATCTCCCTTAGTATAAAAGATAGTGAATTACTTTTAGGAACCTGGCAAGGTATTTATTTATTTGAACATAGATTAGAGCCGACTACAAGAACTGTAGTTCATCATTTTATAGGAGACTAATTTTTTTTCTTAATTGATTGAAAAGCACTCAAAGCGTTAGCCCTGGCTTTCTCATGAATAACAATTGGCATTGGATAGTTAACACCTATGATAGTGTTGATTGCTTCTTGATATTTTTTTTCCATTTCCCATGGTTTATGAATAAATTTTGGAGGAACTTTTGATAATTCAGGAACCCATTTTTTTACATAATCTCCCTGTTTATCAAATTTTTCACCCTGTAAAATGGGGTTGAAAATTCTAAAATATGGTGCCGCATCTGCACCACATCCAGCTACCCATTGCCATTGCGCAACATTATTTGCTTCATTGAAATCAAGAAGACAATTTCTGAAATATTTTTCTCCTTCTTTCCAGTTAATTCTTAAATGCTTAACTAGAAAAGATCCAACGACCATTCTAATCCTATTATGCATCCATCCTGTTTCGTACAATTCTCTCATTCCAGCATCAACAATTGGATATCCTGTCATACCTTTTTTCCATGCATTTAAAAATTTAGAATTATTTACCCATGGAAACTTATCAAATTCTTTTCTTAAGTTTCCTTTAAGCATTTGTGGAAAGTAATTTATAAGACTATGTGAAAACTCTCGCCAACCAATTTCATTGGTATATTTTTTTATACTCATATTATTTGATTTTAGTTTTTTGCATTTTTGCCAAATATCTCCAACATTTATTTGTCCATTTCTAATATATGGAGAAAGTAATGAAGTACCTTTAATTGACGGAAAGTCACGATCAACACCATAATTAAGTATGCTTTTGTTTATAAAATTATCTAAATTTTCATGGGCTTTTTGCTCTGAAGGTTCCCAATATTTTTCAAATTTCTTATACCAATCAGATTTAGGTAAAATATCCTCAGATTTTATTTGATTTTTAATAAGTACCTCTATCTTTTTACATTTTTTGACATTATTTATTTTATCTGGAAGTCTCTCTAAATAATATTGTTCAGCATTTCTCCAAAAGGGACTATAAACTTTAAAAGGAGTTCCATCATTTTTCGTAATTTTATTATATTCATTTAGCACATTCCCTTTAAAAAATTTAAAATCAATTTTTTTATCAGTTAAATTTTTTCCAATTTCTTTATCTTTATTTAGTTCAGCAGGTTCATAAACTTTATTCCAATAAATAGAAATTTTATTATTAGATTTTAATTTAGAAAAGAAATTGATTTCATCATCTTTAATTATTTCTAATCCAATATTAAATTTTTTTAAATCAGTTCTAAAACTTTCAAGAGATTTACTTAGCCACCATTTTTGCGCCTCCCTTTTATTATCAAAAATTTTATTATTAAAAATGAAAACTGCAGTTACAAAGTCATGATTATTTGTAGCATAGGTTAATGCATCATTATTATTTATACGAAAATCATCTCTTACCCAAACAAGAGCCTTATTATACATTGGATAACTTTTCTGATCCTTTGGAAAGAAGTTCGTTATATAATTTTATATCTGTATCGCCTTCACATCCAATCAATAAAACATTTGCATTCATATCTAATTCAAGATCTTTCTTAATTTGTTCGTTATTGCAGCTTACGTTTAGACTTATCACACCAGGTGCTGAACACTCGCCTGCAATAATTTTGTCATCTCCAAAGTATCCTTTAGCCAACATTGCAACTGATAACGGAATGTCATCATCAGGAATACTTACACAATTATTTACTGAATTCTTAAGAATTTGCCATGGGACCAATGATACTTCTCCACAAGACATCCCGCCCATGATACTTTCTTTTTCAATTTCAACTTTTGTGAGTTTACCAGCATCAATACTTTTCAATACACAATCTGCGTTTTCTGGCTCAATAACAATAATTCTAGGAATTCTTTTAAAATATCTTGCAACACCTGCTATTACTCCAGATGCCATACCTCCAACTCCTGCTTGTAAGAAAATGTGAGTAATATATTGATCAGTTTGTTTTGATATTTCTTCAATCATAACAGAATATCCAGCCATCGTTAGTTTTGGAACTGTGAGATAATTTTCCCATGCCACGTCTTGTACAATTTCCCAGCCATTTTTTTTAGATTGTTTAATGCACTCATTTAAAGAGTTTTCATAGTTTCCTTTAACTTGAACTACATCAGCACCAAGTTTTCTCATTTCATCTGCACGTGTATCGCTAACAAATTCACTTATGAAGATTTTGCAGGCAATTCCCAATCTTTTTGCTCCCCATGCAACTGATTTGCCATGATTCCCTGCGGTTGCAGTTGCCACAACTACATTTTTGTTTCCAGAAGAGACTTGTTCTACAGCATAGGCGCCACCAAGAGCTTTAAATGATTTGAGACCGAACCTTTTCGATTCATCTTTATAAAAAATATTTTTTAGTCCTAGATCTTTTGAAAGTTTATTTAAATTAAGAAGAGGGGTAGGGGCATAAGTTTCCCAATTGGATATTGTGTTATATGCTTTATCAATTGCACTTTTGTCTAATACATTTAATATTTTTTCTCTACTAAATGAATAATTTTTATTTTCTATAAATGATGAAAATTTTTTAATCTGTCTATAGTCAATAGACATACTTTAACAATCTAGGGTGTTAGATCTTTCCCATTTTGTAATAGGTTTAAGTTTGTCAAAATTTTCTTTTAGTTTGAAACTTTCAATTTCAGATTTTTTTAATTTTATATAGCTATTCAAAACATTTTTACCAAAAGCATTTTTTAATACCGTATTAAAATTTAATATTTCTAATGACTCTTCTAAAGTATTAGGTAGTTTTTTTAGATTTGGATATTTTTTATAGTCGGTGTACATGTTGCAGAATAATGGTTTACCTGGATTTATTTTTTTTCTGAGCCCGTTTATACCTGCTGCTAGAATTCCAGCTTGTACCAAATATGGATTAGCTGATCCATCCATAAGTCTTAATTCAAACCTTCCAGGGTCAGGAACTCTTATCATGTGTGTTCTATTGTTTCCCGTATAAGAGATGCTACTTGGAGACCAAGTTGCTCCTGATTTAGTAGGGGGTGCATTTATCCTCCTATAACTATTTAAAGTAGGATTAAAAAATGCAGATAAAGCGCCTGCATTTTTAATTATACCGCCTAAAAAATTGTAAGCTAGTTTACTAAGTCCGAGTTTATCATTTTTATCCAAAAATTTATTTTTACTTTTATCCCAAATAGAAATGTGCGTATGACATCCGTTACCAGTTAGATTTTCAAAAGGCTTAGGCATAAACGTTGCTCTAAGTCCATGTTTTTCAGAAATGGTTTTAACCATAAATTTAAAAAAAGTATGCCTATCTGCTGTAGTTAGGCAGTCTGAGTAATCCCAATTCATTTCAAACTGACCATTAGCATCTTCATGGTCATTTTGATAAGGGTTCCATCCCATTTCTATCATGCAGTCGCATATCTCCTTAATTAATTCATATCTTCTCATTAGCGAAGATTGATCGTAACATGGTTTAGATTGAGTATCTTTTGTATCTGCAATTGTGCTACCGTCAGAGGAGATTAAAAAATACTCACATTCCACACCAGATTTCATAATTAAACCTTCATTTTGAAGGAATTTTATTTGTTTTTTTAGCATTATTCTTGGAGATGCATCTACTGGTTTGCCATCCATCCATAAGTCAGACGCTAACCATCCTACTTCTTTATTCCAAGGTAGTTGAATTAAACTATTTGGATCTGGAATTGCAAACATATCAGAATCCGCTGGAGACATGTCAAGCCAAGCAGCAAAACCTGCAAACCCAGCACCATTTGTTTGCATCTCTTTTATAGCTCTAGTAGGTACTAATTTTGATCTTAAAACTCCAAACAAATCAACAAAACTTATTAGAAAGTATTTTATTTTTTTTGCTTTTGCAATTTTATATAAGTTTTTTGACACCTAAAGTTTTTATCATATTTTTTATAAAAATGATAAAAAGAAATCTTTGTAGTAAACAATATTTCCAAAAATAATTATCAAGATAGCTATAACAAGTCCATACTTTGCTTTTGGCCAGGCTAATCTTGCCATTTTACTCGGTGTTTTATTTATGTGATTTTTATTTTGCTCTTCCATGATTATTCGAGGGCGCATTTATTAAAATGCGCCCTCAATATTATATTTTTATCCGTCAGTCATATTGCTTTTCCATGCATTGGAACTGGGTTTCCTTTTTGCAAGCTCAGAAAGTTTATCACTTTCTTGTTTAGCGCTCACAACTGTCCAACCAATCCAAATAACAGCAAGTATAAGAACTAATATACCTTCTGATCCAACTCCTGGATAAACTGCGCCTGCAACTTCTTCAGCAGGTTTATTTAGATGATCTATCCAATTTGATACTGTAGCCATATTATCCTCCTTTAACTACTCGAAGAAGCAACAGCTTTTTCATCTTCTTTTGCTTCCTCCATTATTTGGTAGTCTAAACCAGCCAACTCAACTTCCCTAGGGATTCTAAGTTTGCCCATTCCATTTAACACTTTAGCAATTATGTAACCTGGTATCATACCCAGAACAAAGAACATGATTATTGCACCAATAAACATTCCTAAAGGATTTATCGCTGCATAGTTGCTTCCATCCCACATTGCACCTACGCTATATCCTGAAGAAGGGTATCCATTTAGTACAAACCCACATATTACAAGTCCAGCAAATCCAGCATAACCATGTACAGCTACTGCACCAACAGCATCATCGATCTTGAACCTTCGTTCAACCCAGTAATGCAATTTGTAAGCAATAACAACACCTATCATTCCAATTATCAATGATTGAATTGGGTGATATAAGTCATTTCCTGCAGATGCGCATATAATCCCAGCAAGTCCACTTGAGTAAGTCCAGAAAGGATCACCTTTGGATATTACATATCCTGCTAGCAATCCACCAGATAGTGACATTAAGAAATTCATTGTAATACCACTAAGTGTTGTAGGAGTTACATATATGTTAGTTGCTGTAAAGTAAGTTACACCTTCCATGCCATATTCTGGTCCTAAGTCATAAATTGGAATATTACAGGCCGCGTAAAAACCCCAGAAACCTGTATAAATTAAGAATAATCCAACAGTTACCAACCAAGGATTTCTTGGTCCGATATTTCTAGGTTCTCCACTCGATGAAAATTTTCCAATTCTTGGTCCCAAAACTGCTAAAACACCTAACGCAAATCCACCTGCTACAGCGTGAATTACTCCAGACGCATAAGCATCATGGTATCCAAGTAACTTTAACATCCATCCGTCAAAGTGCCATCCCCATGCAGCATCTATACTCCAAAATACAGATCCAATTGCAATTGCAAGAATACCAAATGCAAAAGTTGTAATTCTTTCAATTACAGCACCTGATACTATTGAAGCAGCTGTCCAAGAGAATAACAAAAATGCAGCCCAAAATACTCCGCTTATGTGATCACCTAAATTAATAGCCATGAGTTCACTATTTGGTAAATACCATTTAGCACTAAAAGCTGAGTCATCCGTAATTAGAGCTGTACTCTCAGTCATTATTGATGGTGCAAGACCTGGTCCAGTTGGAAAAGCCCAATAAATCCACCAACCAAATAAAAACCAAGTAACTGTTACCAAAGGTATCAGCATTGTGTTTTTCATTAGAGTATGTTGATGATGTTTGTATCGGGAAGCTCCAACTTCATACATACAGAACCCTACATGGATCAGAAACATAAGTACTACTGTTATCCAATAGTAAAATTCTGTGAATATGGTTGTCAATGCACCTAGTTCGTCAGTCATTTAACCTCCAATTGTTTAAACAAATTAGACAAATACTAATAAATGGCACAACATGATCAATCTTAAATTACATAGTATAAATGCAATTTATTTTTAAGAGAACAACCTCTGGTATATATAAATTTTTAGTGATTCTAAAATTTTCTGTAAGCTTTTTTAAGATCTACTAACGGATGATTTGGAGACATTTGGAATTTTACTAATAATTCCCTTGCAATCATATCTCTATCTTGTTGATTATTTGGAAGTTTAATTTTTTTTGGAATTGTAACCCAGCCATTTGCATTTCTATCAAACACAGCAGGTCTATCTTCTTCATAACCCATATGAACATCTTCTAACCAATTTAAATCATCCCATCCCATTGCTTCAATATATTTTTTTAAGAATGGTGTAATTCTTGAGTAGTCTGGAAGTAAATTCACATCATAACGATAGCCAATTGTTTGACCTATCATTTTTTCTCTAGCAGTCTCTTTTTTCTTACCTAATTGACCTTTAGATATTTTTTTACTCGATTTTTTATTTTTTTTCTTTGCCATAATTATATTTTATGAAAATCGTCGACTCCAACTGTATGATTTGTTCCAGAAAGTGGGACCTTTGCCAAAGCAGAAGCTTCCATTGTTAAAGCTGCTAAATCCTCAGGTTCTAATGAATGAATATTAGTTTTACCACATGCTCTTGCTAATAATTGAGCCTCTAAAGTCATTGTATGTAGGTAATTATAAACTCTTAGAGCTGCATCATCAGGATTTAATCTTTTTCTAAGTTTAGGATCTTGTGTTGCAACACCAACTGGACAACGTCCTGTGTGACAGTGATAGCAGTGACCTGCTGGAACACCCATTTCTTTTTCAAAATTTGACTCAGGAATTTCTTTATTACAATTCAAAGCTATCATTGCTCCAGTTCCTATCGCAATTGCATCCGCACCTAATGCTAATGCCTTAGCCATATCAGCGCCATCTCTTACACCACCAGCATATATTAAAGTTACTTTTCCAGTTTTGCCAACATCATCGATTGCTCTTCTTGCTTCTCTAATTGCGGCTATCCCTGGAATTCCTGTGTTAGCTGCAGCTATGTGAGGGCCTGCACCTGTTGATCCTTCCATACCATCTAAATAAATTGAATCAGGATCACATTTTGCTGCCATACGAACATCATCATAAACCTTTGCAGCGCCAAGTTTCAATTGAATTGGAACTTTATTTTTTGTTAGTTCTCTTAGTTCTTGAACTTTTAATGCTAAATCATCCGGACCTAACCAGTCAGGGTGTCTAGCTGGAGATCTTTGGTCAATACCAGCAGGTAATGATCTCATTTCTGCTACTTGGTCAGTAACTTTTTGACCCATTAAGTGGCCACCCATTCCAACTTTTTGACCTTGTCCAATAAATACTTCTATTCCATCTGCCAGTTGCGCATGATGTGGATTAAAACCATATCTTGATTGTATACATTGGTAATACCATTTTTCAGAATATCTTCTTTCATCTGGGATCATTCCACCTTCACCAGAGCATGTTGCACTTCCTGCCATTGTAGCACCTCTAGCTAATGCAGTCTTAGCTTCATAAGATAAAGCTCCAAAACTCATACCCGTAATGTAAACTGGAATATCAAGTTCAACTGGATTTTCACATCTTGGTCCTATAACAGTTTTAGTTTCACATTTTTCTCTGTAACCCTCGATTACAAATCTTGTAAGTGTACCAGGTAAAAATACTAGATCATCAAATGTAGGAATTTTTTTCATTAGCGCCATACCACGCATTCTGTATCTACCTAGTTGCGCTTTTATATGTATGTCGTCGATTACCTCTGGAGTAAATATTGAATTATAACCTAATAAACTTTTATTTCTTTTTGAAAATTCACTTTGACCATTGCCATTAGAATGACCATTTGTTTTTCCATTTTTCTTTTTTGCCATTATATAGCTCCTTTTTTCTCAGTTGGTTCTAAAGCGTCATAATTCCAAAGTTTTTTACCCGCAACGACCTTAGTCATCTTAGAAACATCAAAATCTTCGCCAATTTCAGCTACTTTAAGTTTTCTTTTTAACCAATCTATATCACTTTTTGTCATAGGTGACTCAATCGCATCACTTCCATATGATCCAATTTTTCCCCCAACATAGATTGTTCCATCATACATAGAGTCTCCAAGGTTTATACCCACATTACCTAAAACTACTATTCTTCCTCTTTGCATCATAAATCCAGTAAAAGCGCCAGCATCACCACCAATTATTATTGTGCCACCTTTTTGGTCAATACCTGTTCTTGCACCAACACTTCCTTTGCAAATTAAATCTCCACCTCTTACTGCTGCTCCAAAACACGATCCTGCATTTTTTTCTATTACAACTTTTCCAGCCATCATATTTTCTGCACATGACCATCCAACTCTTCCATTAACTCTTACCGTAGGACCATCTATAGAACCAACTCCAAAGTAACCCAAACTCCCCTCAAAAATTAAGTTTAATTTATTCAAAATTCCAACACCCAGACTATGTTTTCCTTGAGGATTTTTTAT
>CACCWT010000025.1 GCA_902549785.1 uncultured Pelagibacteraceae bacterium | reverse complement strand
TTAATCCAAAAAATGATTATTTAAAAAATAATTTAAGTTATAGAGAATATAACTTTTTACTTAATGCTGGAAATTATTGTCTTCAAGAAAAAGAAATTTCTTTTTATTTCGATAATTGTTTTAAGCGAAACAATTCTAAAGATCTATTTCTTCTCGCAGGAGATAGTACCGCTGCTTCGCTATTACCCTTATTTGATAAATATACAGGACATGAATTAGATTTACTTTTCATAGGTAAATCTGGAAATTTTGTTGCCCCAGGTTTATTAAGTTATAGTGATGAATTGTTAAATAATAAAAATTTTAAAAGCGGTACATCAGATCAAACATTTAACAACAATCTGTTCGAAACTTCAAATAAACTATCAAAAAAATATAACAAAGTTTACTTATTTCTAAGTAGTGATTATTTTACTTATATATCTAAGTGGAATTTAACTGATTTAAATATAAATAAAATTCCAGAAAATAAAAAAAAACAAGCAATTGAAAAAAGTTTTAATCAAATAAATAAAAATTTAAACCAAAACATAGACTTGATATTTTTAATAAAACCTTTTCAGACAAAAAATTCATTGATTGATTGTTTGATTGGTTCAGGCATTTTTGAAGATTGTATCAATTATGGTATAAAATCTTCAATGAAAAATTTTAATTATTTTGTAGACGCATTAAGAAATGTTGTTAGTAAAAATCCAAATAACTATGTTTTAGATTTTTCAAATTTTATTTGTAATAATAATAAATGTTCAAACTTTATTGATAAAAATAAAGTCTTAATAAATGATAAAGTTCATTTTACTATACATGGAAATTTTGCCTTACTAAATTACTTCAAAAAATGGTTTTACAAAACATATGAAAAATAATTTTCTAGAAAAACTAAAATTCTTTCAATTAGCAATTTTTTTTTTATTATCTATCTATAGTTTATTTTTATTTTTTATAAATAGCTTTGCTATAAAATACATATTGTATTTTGTTATTTTTTTTATTTTATTTTTTATAAACTTATTATTTATTTATTTAAGAGAGAAATTAAAAGTTTTTTATGAATATTATACTATTGCAATTATTACTTCTCTTTTTACATTTTATTTAATTGAGGGTTATTTAATTTTTAATAATTACAATTTAGACCCCAAAATAAGAAATAGTAAATTAGCAAAAGATGAGGGAAAAACTTTTGATTTAAGAACGAAATATGAAGTTTATAAAAATGATATAGAGCAAAAAGTTGATTCAGTACCTTCATTACATCCCACAAACTGGACAAAACAAAATGGTTTTAGTTTAGGTAATAAAAATATTTTTCCACTGTCTGGAATTTCAAAAAAATTAACAATTTATTGTAACGAAAATGGATATTTTTTAAAATACATGAGTGACAGGTATGGTTTTAATAATGATGATAAATTATGGGATAAGCAAGACAAAAATATTGTTATAGGGGACTCTTTTGGTCATGGTGCATGTGTCCACAATAAATTTAACATTCCAACAACCTTGTCCAGAAAATTAAATTCAAACTTTATCAATCTAGCTAACGGAGGTAATGGACCACTTACTGAGCTTGCTAGCTTAATAGAGTTTATCGATTTGATAAAACCAGAGATAGTTGTTTGGCTTTATTTTGAGAAAAATGACATTTTTCAAGATTTAGAAAAAGAAATTTTAAGTCCTATATTACTAAGTTATTTAAATGATGGTTTTTCACAAGATATTATTTATAAACAGAGTAAAATTAATGATTTATTAACAAAGCATATCCCTGATATTGAAAAACAATACTTAGATAAAACAAATAAAAGTAACTTAAATAAAATTCTAGATTTTGCAAAGTTGTCAATAACAAGAAATACAGTTCTTAAGCTTGTTCTAAATGAAAATGAAATTTTTAAAAAAAATATTGATAAAAATAAAAAATCTCTTTTTTTTCAAATTATTTCAAAAGCACAAAGAATCTCTAAAAATAATAATTCAAAATTTTTTGTAGTTTATGTTCCCTCTGTTGCAAGATATATGAAGGAATACGATGAAATTGAGCATAATCAGATATTTTATCGAAAAAAAATTATTGATGAGTTTAATCAAAGAAAATTTAAATTAATAGATTTACATGAATACATAATTAATAATTTTGATAATCCATTAGAACTTTATCCTTATAATTATTGGGGTCATTTCAATGAAATAGGCTATAGTCAAATCTCAAATTATATTGCTGATGAAATAAATAAAAATTTATAAAAATAAACAAATGGAAATAAATAAACTAAAAAAAATAGAAGAATTAAATAAAGAGGTGCCACTTTTTTTAATTGATAATTATTTTGATTTAAAATTATATCAAGAATTAAATTCAACGTATCCTACAAAATATATATTAGAAAAAATTAGATCATCTAATTCCAAAAGTGCATCTCTAAACTTTACAAATAAAAATGATGAAAACTTCTTAAAAAAATTTTTATCTCACAATAATTCTTGGAAAAATATATGTGATTACTATTTATCAGACAAATTTAAATTTGATGTCAGAGAATTTATAAATAAAATTTCACTTCCATTTGAAAATAGAAGGATAAAAAATTTTAATATTAATAATACAAAAACAACAATTAATTTCACGTGTAGTAAAAGTGGTTTTCAATTGGAGCCACACACTGATGCTAAACAAAAAATAATTTCCTTAATAATATATTTTCCTGAAAATAACTGGAACAAGGAATGGACTGCTGGTACTCAATTTTATAAACCAAATAATTTAAGTTTAGCAAAAAAATTTGTTAAAAAGATGTCATTTGGCAGGCTTGAGAGATTAATTCCATTTTGCCTACTTCCACTTAGAAATACACACATAATAAAAGGACATGAAAATGAATTTCATAATGCCTTTTCTAAATATAAGTATATTAATTATAGTAGTAATAAATTGGTTGGATTCATAAAAACAAATTATACTTTCCACTCTGTTCCTGAAATAAAATGTGCTGAAGAAGTTTTGAGGAAAACTTTATTAATAAATTTAAATTTCAAATAATATTAATATTTATTCTTAAAATATTCGTCAAAAATTTCTTTTGCAGCTATTTCATGTCCTTTACTATTCCAGTGTCCATCATTGAATAAGTGTAAATTTTTCAGTGGATCATTATTTTTTTCAAAAACTTCTCTTAAATCTAAATAATCAAATTTATCATTTTTTAATTTATTAATAAATGTTTTATGAATTTGATCTGCTTCATCCATGTGATCTCCATACCACAGTGCTCTAGAGGGTATTACTAGAATTATAGAATTATAATTTTTTGAAATATTCTTTAATTTATCTACAGTTGAATTAATTACTTTATTTGAAAATTTTGTATAATAAATATAATCTAGGTTTGGATTAATTAATTTCAATTTAATAAACATATTTCTTAACATCTCATTCCTATGTACCGTTCTTGTACTAATAAAATAAAAACTAGAGTTTTGAGTTAAAAATCTTTTTAATTTTGGCACATTAAAAAAAATAAAATTATTCTTAGATTGATTTATTTTAGGATTAATATTTATTTTTTTTTTCTTATAAATCTGAAAATCATTTTCCATAGTAAATCCAAAAATTAAATTTTTTATTTTTGCGCCATTTTTTTCGGCATATTCTATTAGTAATTCATAGTTTTCTAAATTTCCTGGAATTGAAATGTTATAAAAATTTTTATTTGTTAAATTTTCAAGAATATTCGAATATCTATTTTTTGCTTCTACACCCCAACCAAATGACATTGAGTCTCCCACAACAAAAAAATCTGAGTATTTAGAGTTTTTTAAATTTTTAATATCCCTAAAGCCATAGTTGTTAAATGAAATTTCTACATTGTAATCACTACTGTTTTTCATTTGTCTTAAAGTTAAGTTTTTAGGGCCAATTTTGAGATTATTTTGCATATTATTGAAATATAAATTATTTTTTGGAGCTGTTTCTGGAAAAAGCATTCTAGAAAATAATTCTAAGCAAAAAATAAAAAGACAAAAATTAAAAGCAACAAAGATTAATTTATAAGAAATTTTTTTGAACATTTTAGAATTATAATATTCTTATTTATCTACTAAATATAGAAATTATCAATAATATTTTACTTTCATAGTAAATTTGAATTATAGTGAAATAATAATTAAAAAAATAATTAAAATTTATATGAAAAATATTTCTAGTTTTTTAATCATTGTCCAAGCTAGACAAAATTCTGTACGTTTTCCGAATAAGATAATAAAAAAAGTGTGCGGATATCCCTTGATATATTTTTTAATAAATAGATTATCCTTAGCAAATTTTAAAAAAAAAATTGTAATTGCTATACCGAAGGGAAAAGAAAATTTAATATTAAAAAAATTACTTTTAAAAAAAAACTACAATGTTTTCTCTGGTTCAGAAAAAAATGTATTGGAAAGATATTATAAATGTGCAAAAAAATATAATGCAAAAAATATAATTAGAATTACTTCTGATTGCCCTTTAGTAGATCCAAAGTTACTAGAAAAGTTAGTAAGTATTTATAATAAAAAACGCATAGATTATTTAAATAATGCTAACCCCCCTTCATTTCCAGATGGATTAGACATAGAAATTTTTAATTTTAAATCATTAAAAATGGCATATTTAAATGCTAGGGATAGGCATGAAAAAGAGCATGTAACTCCATATATTAAAAAAAATCATAATTTAAAAAAATATAATTTTAAAAATTTTAAAGACCTAAGTAATTGGAGATTTACTCTAGATTATAAAGAAGATCTTGTAGTCATAAAAAAAATTATTGAAAATTTTTATCCAAGAATAGATTTTACCTTTGAAGAGATATATAAATTTGTCATAAAACACAAAAAAATTTTAAAAATTAATGATAAATACATGAGAAATTCAGGATCAATTTCAGATTCAAATTATAAGATGTGGCAAAGAGCCAAAAATATAATTCCAGGCGGAAATATGTTGATCTCTAAAAGACCAGAATTGTTTATTCCCTATAAATGGCCAACATATTTCAAGAAAGCAAAAAATATCACTATAACATCATTACAAAACATAAAGTATAAAGACTTTTGTTCTATGGGTATTGGAACTAATATTTTAGGTTATTCAAATAATCTAGTCGATAAAAATATAAAAAAAATTGTTGAAGATGGGAATATGAGCACTTTAAATTCCTTTGAGGATATTTTGTTGGCAGAAAAATTAATTGAAATTCATCCTTGGGCTGATATGGCGAAATTTCTAAGATCAGGTGGTGAAGCAAATGCTTTAGCTATAAGAATTTCAAGAGCTGCATCAAAAAAAGATAAGGTAGCAATTTGTGGATATCATGGTTGGCACGACTGGTATTTATCAGCAAACCTAGGTAATAAAAGCAATTTGGACAACCATTTAATGAAATCCTTGGATCCCTTAGGGGTCCCAAAAAACTTAAAAAATACAGTATTTCCTTTTAAATATAATGATCTTAATTCATTGAATTATTTATTGAAAAATCATGATATTGGAACAATTAAAATGGAAGTGACAAGGGAGATAAAACCTAAGAAAGATTATTTAAAAAAAATAAGAAATATTTGTGACAAAAAAAAAATTATATTAATTTTTGACGAGTGTACATCTGGATTTAGAAACTCATTTGGTGGTATCCATAAAACATACAACATTAACCCAGATATAGCTATGTTTGGTAAAGCATTGGGTAACGGCTATCCAATTACTGCTGTTATTGGAAGAAAGGAAATAATGGAATGTGCAAATTCAAGTTTCATAAGTAGCACAATGTGGACGGATAGAATAGGCCCAACAGCCGCGTTAGCGTCGCTCGATCAAATGGAAAAATTAAAAAGTTGGCAATATATAAGTAATTTAGGAATTTGGTTAAAAGAAAAATGGAAAAAACTTGCAAAAAAACATAAATTAAAAATTGAAATTCAAGGAATGGATGCAATACCAAACTTTATTTTTTCTGCCAAGAAACATGCTCAATATAAAACCTTAATTACTCAAGAAATGCTTAATAAAAAGATATTAGCTACTAATAAAATTTTTATTTCAACAAAACATACTAAAGAAAATTTAGAGATATATTTAGAATATCTTGATGATATATTTTATAAGATTAACAAAATTGAAAATGGTGAAGATTTAAATAAATATCTTAAATCTCATGTGTCATACAATCCTTATTTAAAATGAAAAAAATTTTAGTAATTGCTGCTCACCCTGATGATGAGGTATTAGGATGTGGAGGAACATTAGCAAAATACTCAAAAAAAGGATCTAAAGTCAAAATTATTTTTTTATCTGATGGAGAAACCTCAAGAGATATCAAAATTAAAAATAAAAAGATTTTAAATAGACAAAATAGCGCAATAAAAGCTCTAAAAACCCTAGGAGTGAAACATTATGTATTCGGAAATTTTCCAGATAATAAATTCGATACTGTACCATTACTAGAAATAGTTAAGTATATTGAAAAAGAAATTAAAAATTTTAATCCGTCTACAATTTTTACACATCATTACAATGACCTAAATGTGGATCATCAAATTACTTCAAATGCAACAATGACAGCATGTAGACCCAAAAATAATAATAATGTTAATTTAATTTTATTTTTTGAAATTTTATCGAGTACAGAATGGAAGATATCTGATCCAAAAAATAAATTTGATCCTAATTGGTTTGAAGATATTACTTTTCAAATGAATCTTAAATTAAAAGCTATTAAATATTATAAATCTGAATTGAAAAAAAATCCTCACTCTAGATCTTTAGAAACAATAAAGGCCCTGGCAGTTTTCAGGGGGAGTTCCTCAGGTGTAAAGTTTGCTGAGTCATTTGTACTTGGAAGAAAAATTTGAAACGAATAATATTCCAAATTAATTGCTCTGAAAATTATGGATTAGGTCATCTTTTTAGATGTATTAAAATTGCAAATGAGTTAAGAAAAAAAAATAAAATTTATTTTTTAATAGATACAAAAAAAAAAGAAATCTTAAATTATTTACCAAAAAGAACAAAAAAATTTTTTTTTAGAAGTAAAAATTTTTTAGATCAAAAAAAAAAAATTAAAAATATTTTAGAGAAGTTGAATAAACCAATCTTAATAATTGACAGTTATGAAACAACTTATAATTTTGAAAAATATATCTATAATTATACTAACAAGCTAATAGTAATTGATGATACTATTAAAAAACACTATTGCGATGTTTATATTAATCAAAATTATTTAGATTTTAAAAAATTAAATTTTTTCAAAAACAGACTTGTTGGTACAAATTTTTCTATTATTAAAAAGAATAAATATGCATTAAAAAAACCGAATATTAAGAGCAAGAATAGAGTTTTAGTTTTTATGGGTGGCAGTGATTCAAAAAATTATACATTTAAAATATTTAAAGTAGTAAATTCTAAAGATTTTCAAAAATTTAAGTTTACATTTATTATTGGAACAAATAATCAGTATTACAATTATTTAATAAATTTTAAGAAAATAAGTAATATTAAATTTTTAAATATAATGAAAAATTTTCCTAAATTACTTTATGAACATCAGTTTATTTTATGTTCTGGAGGAAGCACAATATGGGAAGCATTATATTTAAATAAAAAACCCTTAGTAATTAATACATCTGTTAAACAATTTGAAAATTCAAAAAACTTAAGCAAAGATGGATTAATAAAATTATTTCATCAAAACATGACAACTTATAACATTAAAAAATTTTTATTAAGTGAATTGAAATTAGATAAGACATATTCTAAAAAAAGAATAGTTGATGGACATGGTTTAAATAGAATTACAAAAGAGATTTTAAATGAAAAAAAGGGATAAAATAATTATCATAGGAGCTGGGAGATCTTTAGAGGAGATTTTTCCGATTTTAAAATCGTTAGAAAATAATTTTATTGTCAAAGCTATTTATGATGATAACAAAAAATATTATAAAAAAAAATACTTTGGTATTCCCTACAAAATAGGAATAAAAAATGCCAGGTCTGAAAAAAATTCTAAATTTATTTTTGCGATTGGCTCTTATAATAATAAAAATGTAAGATCAAAAATATTTGAAAAACTAGATATAAACAAAGAGTTGTTTCCTAATATAATTGATCCATCAGTAAAAATTGGTAACAAAACTAAATTAGGTTATGGAAATATATTGTATCCAAATTCTATTATTTGTTCTAATTCTAAGATACAGAATTTTTGTCATTTAACTTATTCAGTAATTATAGCTCATAACGTTATGATTGGTTCATATACAACAATAGGTTCAAGATCTACTGTTCTAAATAACACCAAAATTAAAGATCACGTTTTCATAGGTGCACATGTGTTAGTTGGTGAAAATCTTAATATAGGCTCTAAGGCTTCTTTATTACTAGGATCAAATATAATTAGAGATTGTAAGCCAAAAAAATTATATTTTGGTAATCCAGCCAATGAAGTAAACATTTAATGAGTAAAATTTACGAAAATGTTTTAGAAAAACTTTCAAACTCTAAAAAAGTATTTGTTCCTAATTTAACATCAAAACTAAGTTTTTTAGCAGCATGTGAAAACTTACAAAAAGATGCAAAGTTTTTAGATTTAGGTTGTGGAAGTGGTATTTTAGGAATCGCACTTTATAAATCAAAAAAAATAAATAAAATTTTTTCATCAGATGTATCTAATTATGCTGTCAACAACGCTAAAAAAAATTATAAAAAATTTAAAATAAATAATGAAATTAAAATTGGGAACCTTTTAGAGCCATGGAAAGGTAGAAAATTTGATTATATTCTAAATGATGTATCTGCAATATCTTCTTTGGTTGCAAACAAATCAAAATGGTTTAGTAAAAATATCCCATGTAATTCGGGTAGAGATGGCACAAATTTAACAATTCAAATTTTAGAAAAATCTAAATCATTTTTGAATGTTAGTGGAAAATTACAAATTCCAATTTTGAGTTTATCAAATAAAAAAAAAATTATTTATGCTGCAAAAAAAAATTTCAGAAAAGTTAAAAGTTCAGTTTCTCAAAAATGGTTTCTTCCAAACGAAATGATGAAAATAAAAAAAAATCTTGAAACATATAAACGAAAGGGATATATATACTATGATTTCAAATTTAATAAAATAATCTGCGAAACAGAAATAATTATTTGCGAAATACCAAAATGA
>CACCWT010000024.1 GCA_902549785.1 uncultured Pelagibacteraceae bacterium | reverse complement strand
AACTGTGGGGCTTCCTTTGTGATTGACCGCTTTATCATATGCAGCATAAACTTTGTGAGGATCATGGCCTCCTCTATTAAGTCTCCAAATATCAGTATCTGACATTGATGAAACTAATTCTGTTGTTTCGGGATATTTGCCAAAAAACTTTTCTCTCACATAAAGCCCATTTCTTGCTTTAAATGCTTGATATTCACCATCTACGGTCTCATTCATACTCAGAATAATAGTGAAAGACAAAAAGAAAAAATTATTAAAAGTGAATATCAACATTCAGATTTTGGGGAAGTTGAAATTAAAGATATTCCTAGAGTAAAAAAAATAGCAGCTCCACATCTTGTAAATTCGTGGACAAACATTCCACATGTAACTAACCATGATGAGGCTGATATTACAGAAATGGAAGAATTTAGAAGTTCAATAAAAGATAATTATACAGGAGAAAGAATAAAAATTACTCCTCTTGCATTTATTATAAAAGCATTAGTACTTTCACTAAAAAAATTTCCACCATTTAATTCATCAATTGATGATATTGAAAATGGAAAGATTACTTTTAAAAAGTATTTTCATGTTGGTATCGCAGTTGATACTCAACATGGACTTATGGTTCCTAAAATTAGAGATGCTAATCAAAAAGATATCAATCAGTTAAGTGAGGAATTAAAAAAAGTAAGTGATGATTGTAGAAATTTAAAAATTGATAAAAAAGAGTTCTTTGGAGGATCAATGACTATCACTAGCTTAGGTGGCATAGGTGGTTCGTTTTTTACACCAATAATTAACTTTCCAGAAGTTGCTATACTTGGCGTTGGTAGAAGTTATAAAAAACAGGTATTTATTGATGGTAAATTTGTTCCAAGAACCATGCTTCCAATATCTCTCTCATATGATCACAGAATTATAGATGGTGCTGAGGCTGCGAAGTTTAATAACGAATTAAAAGATAATCTTGGGTCTAATTTTGCATATAACTTGAGTAAATGATTACTAAAATTGAAATACTAGCAGATGATGTGCACGTCCACTTTAATGGAGAAAATTCTGAAATTTTTCCTAATATTTGGCTAAGAGATCATGCAAAAGATGAGCAAAATTGGGATAAAAGGTCTAGCCAAAGGAAAACATATACAGCAGCATTAGATATAAATTTAAAAGTTAAAAAGGCAGAAATAATTGAAAATGGAAAATATTTGAGTGTCACATGGCCTGATTTAGAAAAACCAGTTAAATATTCATCTGAATTTCTAACTAATAATAAAATAAAAAAGAATAAAGAAGTAAAATCTAATTTAAAAATCTGGAAAGCTAATGAAATAAAAGAAGAAATTTTTTTAGATTATAATTCAATTTTATCAAATGAAGGATTTAGAAATTTTTTGAAAAATATTCATGACTATGGATTTTCAGTAATTAAAAACTGTGAAATCAATTTAAAGTCTGTTGAAACAATCGCAAATAGAATTGGTTACGTAAGAAATTCTATATTTGGAGGACTATGGAGTTTTGAGTCAGATGAAAATAAAGCTGATAGCGCATACACTCAAGAAGAACTAAGACCTCATACAGATTCAACATATAGCAATGACGCTCCAGGATTACAATTATTACTATGTTGTGAATATAATGCTAGAGGTGGTGAATCGATTATGGTTGATGGATTAAAAATAGCAGAAAAAATAAAAAAAGAAGATTAGAACTTGGTGGATTTATACCAGAGAGAACATCATATTCAAAACCGATTAAAGCCCCAGTTAAAGATATTTTTGATTTTATGAAAAAGTCTACCGGCGAAAAAGAAATGTCTACAACAATGGCATTAGTAAGAATGTTAACTAATCTTTTGAGAGATAAAAATGTTGCACCAAAATTGGTTCCAATTATTCCCGATGAAGCCAGAACATTTGGAATGGAGGGTTTCTTTCAAAAAATAGGTATTTATGCTCATGAAGGTCAAAAATATGAGCCAGAGGACTCAGCACAACTTTCATCTTATAGAGAAGAGAAAAGTGGTCAGGTATTAGAAGAAGGTATTACAGAAGCTGGTTCAATGTCTTCTTGGATAGCAGCTGGAACAGCATATACAAATCATGATATTGAAATGATACCAATTTATCTTTTCTATTCTATGTTTGGCTTTCAAAGAATTGGAGATTTTGCTTGGGCTGCAGGAGATAGTCAAGCGAGAGGCTTTTTAATTGGTGCGACTGCAGGAAGAACAACACTTGCAGGAGAAGGTCTTCAACACCAAGATGGTCATAGTCATTTGTTAGCATCAACAATTCCAAACTGCATTTCTTATGATCCAACATTCCATTATGAATTAGCTGTGATTTTTAGAGAAGGTTTAAGAAGGATGCATGAAAAAAATGAAAATATTTTTTATTATATTACAACAATGAACGAAAATTACTCTCACCCTGCAATGCCAGATGATTGTGAAGATGGAATTCTCAAGGGAATGTATAAAATTAAAGAAACATCAGGTTCTAAAGAAGCAAAAATTCAATTATTAGGCTCTGGAACAATACTAAGAGAAATGATGGCAGCATCAGAAATTCTTAAAAAAGAATATCAGGTCGATAGTGAAGTTTGGAGTGTTACTAGTTTTAATGAGTTAAGAAAAAATGGAATGGAAGTTGAAAGATTTAACCTTCTAAATCCTGCAGAAACAAATAAAAAATCATATGTAGAGGAATGTTTAGGAAAACAACAAGGTCCTATCCTTACAGCCACTGATTATATGAGAATAAATGCTGATCAAATAAGACCTTTTACAAAAAAGAGCTTTTATTCATTAGGTACGGATGGATATGGAAGAAGTGATACAAGAAAAAACTTAAGAAATTTTTTTGAAGTAGATAAAGAACACATTGTTGCTTATAGCCTTAGCGTCTTAGCCAATGAACAGCTTGTTGCATCAAAGTATGCTGAAGATGCATTCAAAAAGTATAAAATTGATAAAAATAAACCCATGCCAACAAAAATGTAAATGTCTGATCAATCAAATAAAATATCTGCAAGTCCAAAAGTTAGAAAATTTGCAAGAGAACTGGGAGTAGATATAAATAATGTTAAGGGAACAGAGAGGTCAGGTAGGGTTGTTGAAAAAGATTTAAAAGATTTTGTCTCATCTAGAATCAATCATACTCAGAATAATAGTGAAAGACAAAAAGAAAAAATTATTAAAAGTGAATATCAACATTCAGATTTTGGGGAAGTTGAAATTAAAGATATTCCTAGAGTAAAAAAAATAGCAGCTCCACATCTTGTAAATTCGTGGACAAACATTCCACATGTAACTAACCATGATGAGGCTGATATTACAGAAATGGAAGAATTTAGAAGTTCAATAAAAGATAATTATACAGGAGAAAGAATAAAAATTACTCCTCTTGCATTTATTATAAAAGCATTAGTACTTTCACTAAAAAAATTTCCACCATTTAATTCATCAATTGATGATATTGAAAATGGAAAGATTACTTTTAAAAAGTATTTTCATGTTGGTATCGCAGTTGATACTCAACATGGACTTATGGTTCCTAAAATTAGAGATGCTAATCAAAAAGATATCAATCAGTTAAGTGAGGAATTAAAAAAAGTAAGTGATGATTGTAGAAATTTAAAAATTGATAAAAAAGAGTTCTTTGGAGGATCAATGACTATCACTAGCTTAGGTGGCATAGGTGGTTCGTTTTTTACACCAATAATTAACTTTCCAGAAGTTGCTATACTTGGCGTTGGTAGAAGTTATAAAAAACAGGTATTTATTGATGGTAAATTTGTTCCAAGAACCATGCTTCCAATATCTCTCTCATATGATCACAGAATTATAGATGGTGCTGAGGCTGCGAAGTTTAATAACGAATTAAAAGATAATCTTGGGTCTAATTTTGCATATAACTTGAGTAAATGATTACTAAAATTGAAATACTAGCAGATGATGTGCACGTCCACTTTAATGGAGAAAATTCTGAAATTTTTCCTAATATTTGGCTAAGAGATCATGCAAAAGATGAGCAAAATTGGGATAAAAGGTCTAGCCAAAGGAAAACATATACAGCAGCATTAGATATAAATTTAAAAGTTAAAAAGGCAGAAATAATTGAAAATGGAAAATATTTGAGTGTCACATGGCCTGATTTAGAAAAACCAGTTAAATATTCATCTGAATTTCTAACTAATAATAAAATAAAAAAGAATAAAGAAGTAAAATCTAATTTAAAAATCTGGAAAGCTAATGAAATAAAAGAAGAAATTTTTTTAGATTATAATTCAATTTTATCAAATGAAGGATTTAGAAATTTTTTGAAAAATATTCATGACTATGGATTTTCAGTAATTAAAAACTGTGAAATCAATTTAAAGTCTGTTGAAACAATCGCAAATAGAATTGGTTACGTAAGAAATTCTATATTTGGAGGACTATGGAGTTTTGAGTCAGATGAAAATAAAGCTGATAGCGCATACACTCAAGAAGAACTAAGACCTCATACAGATTCAACATATAGCAATGACGCTCCAGGATTACAATTATTACTATGTTGTGAATATAATGCTAGAGGTGGTGAATCGATTATGGTTGATGGATTAAAAATAGCAGAAAAAATAAAAAAAGAAAACCAGCTGATGTATGAATTAATGACGAAAATAAATGTTAAGGGAAATTATATCGGTGATGGTGTTTATCTTGAGGCTGAAAGACCAATATTTAAGTTAAATGAAAATAATGAAATAGTTCAAGTTAGTTTTAATAATTATGATCGAGCACCATTTAGATTTGAAAAAGATTTAACATTAAAGTTTTATGAAGCGATAAAAAAATTTGATCTTATTGCTAATAATAAAGATTATCAGTGGCGACATATACTTAAACCTGGAGAACTTCTAATATTTAATAATTGGCGAATACTTCATGGTAGAGGATCGTTTAATGGAGTTAGAAAAATGTCTGGATGTTATATTAACAAAGAGGATTTTGACAGCTCTTGTAAGTTAAACGGAATAAATTAATTAATAAAATTATCTAATTAAATATAATGACAAAATCCCTTTCAATGGTCTGCGCACTAGTCACAACTTTTATTTGGGGAACAGCTTTCATCGCTCAAGACACTGGTATGGATAATATCGGTCCATTAACTTTTAATTCAGCAAGATTTATTGTTGGCTTTTTTACAATATTACCACTTGCCTTATTATTTGAGAGGAAGAAAATTAAACTAGAAATACTCTCAAAATCAAATCTTTTTATAAAATATTTAGTTTTCATGGGAGTATCTCTGTTTTTGGGAACTTTTTTACAACAAGCTGCTCTCCAATATACAAATATTGCAAATGCTGCTTTTTTTACAGTGTTTTACGTACCAATAGTTCCAATTTTGTTATTTTTCATATACTCCAAAAAAGTTCATTGGAGCATATGGCCAGCCATTTGTCTTTGTGTTCTTGGTGTATACCTTCTAAGTGATTTTTCAAACTCAGAAATTATGTTAGGTGATGGTCTAGTTATATTGTGCTCAGTATTTTGGGCTTTGCATATAATTTTTGCAGGTAAGTTTATGGAAGAATTTGATATTCCAATGTTTTATGCTGCACTTCAAGCACTGTTTGTTGCAACACTTTCATTAATCTTTTCTTATATTTTTGAAGAAATAAATATTTCAAAAATATTAATGGAAAGTAGTTCTATTCTTTACGCTGGAGCATTATCAGGAGGTATAGCCTTTACATTACAAATGTATGCTCAAAAAAATATAGAAGAGGCACCAGCAGCAATTATTTATTCTCTCGAGGGAGTATTTGCGGCTGTAGCGGGATGGATTATTCTCAATCAATTTTTAAGTGCTAATAACATGATTGGATGTTTATTAATATTGATTGCTGTAATTTCTTCTCAAATTTCACCTAGTACTAAAAATTAGCTATAAGCAATTACAAAAAGAATTAAAGCAAGAAAAGTTCTGTAATAAACAAAAATATTTAAATTAAAATTTTTTACATAAATTAAAAAATATTTGATTGTTAAATAAGAAACTATAAATGAAAAAATTATTGAATATAAAAATAATATGTTCAAATCTATATTTGCATTCATCACATCTTTCAAACTAAGTATACTTGCTCCCACTAGTGCAGGTATTGATAAGTAAAAAGATATTTTTGAAGAATCTACTCTATCGAAATTTAAAAACCTTGAAACTGTAATTATTATACCTGATCTGCTTACGCCAGGTATAACAGCTAAAATTTGAAAAATACCAATGATTAAAATATTTTTTAAACTTAAACTGGTATCAATTTTATTTTTAATACTAGATCGGTCTGCAATAAATAATAAAATACCAAATATTAAACTCGTCCATGCTATAACTTTTAAACTTCTTAAATTTTCAATCAGTCCTGAGGTATAAATAAAATAACCAACAACAACTAATGGAAAAGAACCTAAAATTATAAGTAATAATAAAGACTTATTTCTTAAAATATTAACTAAATCCTTTCTAAAATAAAAAATAATTGCCAAAAGGGAACCTAAGTGAAGACTGATATCAAGTTGAAGCGAACTAATACTAAAGTTCGATATTTTTGATATTATTATAAGGTGGGCAGAAGAACTTACAGGTATAAATTCCGAAAAACCTTGTACAAAGGCTAAAATTGATGCTTCTATATATTTTGAAATCATTAAGGACTCTCAATAGATAGTTAAAAGATTCCCTAAATAAGGCAATCATTTAAATGCATATCAACTATGCATAAAATAGAAAATATAGCTAAATCAACGTTTTTCGAAAATATATGTCAGTATATATTACCTAGTAATACTTTAAGGATTTATGCTTCTGTTGTATAAGCCGACTTAAATGACAAATAAAATGCTTAAGTTTGTGGATATAGGTCAACAAAATCCACCTAAAAGAGATAAATCCCAAAGAAAAGAGGATTTTGGTGAGATTTATCAGGAGTTTATTCATGAGAAAGCTAAAGAACAATCAAGTAGGTGTTCACAGTGTGGCGTTCCTTTTTGTCAGGTTCACTGTCCATTAAGTAACAATATACCTGATTGGTTAAAGTTAACTGCAGAGGGAAGGTATGAAGAAGCTTACCATCTATCCCAAAGTACCAATAATATGCCGGAAGTTTGTGGAAGAATATGCCCACAAGATAGGTTATGTGAAGGAAATTGTGTAATTGAGCAATCGGGACATGGAACAGTAACAATTGGTTCAGTTGAAAAATATTTAACAGATAAAGCGTGGGAAAATGGCTGGGTAAAACCAATAAATGTAAAAATTGAAAATGAACAAAGTGTTGGAATTATTGGAGCAGGCCCAGCAGGATTAGCTTGTGGTGAAGAATTACGTAAAAAGGGATATCAAATAACAATATATGATCGGTATGACAGAGCAGGTGGATTGTTAATATATGGAATACCAAATTTTAAATTAGAAAAACATGTGGTTGAGAGAAGAATTAAACTTTTAAAAGAAGGTGGAATAAAATTTGTTCATAATTTTGAGGTTGGTAAAGACTCTACATTGAAAGAATTACGATCAAAACATGATGCCTTATTAATTTCAACAGGTGTTTACAAAGCAAGAGAGGTTAACCTACCCGGAAATGATCTAAGTAATATTTTTCCTGCAATGGAATTCTTAACAGCTTCAAACAAAAAAGGCTTAGGCGATAAAGTCGAAATGTTTGATAACGGAACATTAAATGCCGAAGGTAAAGATGTAGTAGTAATTGGTGGCGGAGACACGGCAATGGACTGTGTAAGAACATCAGTAAGACAAAAAGCCAAATCTGTAAAATGCCTTTACAGAAGAGATAGAGAAAATATGCCTGGATCTGCAAGAGAAGTCGGTAATGCTGAGGAGGAAGGTGTAGAATTTATTTGGTTAAGTAATCCAAAAGAGTTTAGAGGAACTAATAAAGTAAATAGTATTATTGTAGATAAAATGAAATTAACAGATCCAGATGAAAGTGGTAGAAGAAGACCTGTTGCTGAAGAAAACTCAGAATTTGAAATTAATGCTGATTTGGTAATTAAATCCTTAGGCTTTGATCCAGAAGATTTACCAGTTCTATTTCAGGAACCTAGATTACAAGTTTCACAGTGGGGAACAATAAAAGCTGACTTTGATACTTTGGAAACTAGTATACCAGGTGTATTTGCGGCTGGAGATATAGTAAGAGGGGCCTCATTAGTAGTATGGGCTATTAAAGACGGTAGAGATGCTGCGACTTCAATCGAAAGCTATCTTCAATCAAAACAAAAAATGAAAGTTGCATAATGGATATTCAAAACAAAAATCGTAAACTTCTAAAAAAAAATCATGTTTATGATGAAACTATGGAACATGATGCATGCGGAGTAGGCCTTGTTGCATCAACTGAGGGTCTAAAATCAAGAAAAGTGGTCGAATACGGTATCGAGGCTCTTAAAGCCGTATGGCATAGAGGTGCAATTGATGCAGACGGTAAAACTGGAGACGGAGCAGGTATTCATATTGAAATACCAAATGATTTCTTTGCAGAAAAAATTGAAATAACAGGTCACAAGCACGATAACTCAGATTTATGTGTGGGAATGATTTTCTTGCCAAGAAATGACTTTGGGGGACAAGAGCAATGCAGATCAATTGTAGAAAGTGAATTAACAAAAAAGAATTTTAATATTTACGGATGGAGACAAGTACCTGTGGATCCTTCTGTTTTAGGAGAAAAGGCAGAACAAACTAGACCTGAGATTACACAAGTTCTTTTTACTCATAATGATAAGTCAATTCATGGGAAAGATTTAGAAAGAGCTCTTTATGAAACTCGAAGAAAAATTGAAAAAGAAGCTTTAAGAAATCAATTAAACAATTTTTATATTTGTTCATTCAGCTCGAAATCAATAATTTATAAAGGAATGTTTCTAGCAGAGTCTTTATCTGATTTTTATCCAGATTTAAAAGATGAGCGTTTCATTTCACGTTATGCAATTTTTCATCAAAGATTTTCTACTAACACCGCTCCAAGTTGGGATTTGGCTCAACCTTTTAGATCAATCGCTCACAATGGGGAGATAAACACTTTAAAAGGGAATATTAATTGGATGAGAATTCACGAAGAGGAAATGTTTAGTCCTTTGTTTGATGATATGGAAAATTTAAAACCAGTTATCCCTGCTGGTAATTCTGATTCTGCATCATTAGATAATGTGTTTGAATTATTAAATATTTCTGGACATTCAGCACCTTTAGCAAAACTTATGCTAATACCAGA
>CACCWT010000023.1 GCA_902549785.1 uncultured Pelagibacteraceae bacterium | reverse complement strand
GCTTTAATAGTTAACAAAACATCAATTAAACAACTTACTCAAACAAATCTAAGTCACTATCAAATGCTTGGGCAAGTTGAAAAAATTTTTAAGAAATGGAGCCCTGCTATTTTCTTAGGGTGGAGTTCACTAAATTTTGACGAAGAGATGATAAGAAAAGAATTTTTCAAAAGTATTAGGTATCCTTATTTGACAAATTCCACTCCTAATACCAGACATGATGGAATAAATATTGCAAGAGCTGCATATGCAGTAGATCCTACAGTTTTAGAAACTGAAATTAATGAAAAAAACAATCCTGTATTTAAACTAGCATCTCTAGCTCAAATGCAAGGTATAGATGCAAGTGATGCACACTCAGCTTTAGCTGATGCAGAACTTACTGCAAAGGTTTTGAAAATTGTAAAAGAAAAACAAGAACATACTTGGGAGTCTTTTTTAAGTACTGCAAATAAATCTAATACTGAAACCATTATAAAAAAAGGAGAAATTATAACTTTAAATGAATATTATTATGGAAAGTCTAGACTTCATCTGGTTGTACCGTTGCACGCAAAACATTGTATGCATCCTATTTATCAAGGGTGGTATTACACAATAGATCTTAGAACAGAAATTCAACCATTGATTAGTAAATCTATAAATGAATTAAAAACCGAGATGAAAAAAACACCAAAGTTTTTAAGAACAGTTAGATCAAACAAAGCGCCGATAATTATTGATGCAAAATATGGACTGAATGTTGAACCGTATAATAAATTAGATAAAAACGTTATAAAAAAAAGAGCTGAATTTGTTCAAAACAATGAACAGTTTTCACAAAATATTTTAACTGCCCTTCGTGAGGTTGCAGAAGAAAAAGAGCAATCAAAATCGCAAGAAGATATATATGCAGAAGAGAGCATTTATACAAAATTTACATCGAACAAGGATACTGCTCTGTTTCCAAGTTGGCATGAGGCTCCATGGAAAGAAAAATTAAATTTATTAGATAAGTTTGACGACGATAGATTAGTTAGTTTTGGTAAAAAAATTATATTCCAAGAAGCTCCAGAGATACTTCCAGATTCTATGTACAAGTCTATTAGAAGAGATATAGCTAAAAGAATACTAAGCGAAAGAAAAGAGAAATGGTGGACAATACCTACTTTATACAACGAAATAGATACTTTAAGAGAAAAATATACTAATGAGAATGACAATGAAAAGTTAACTCTACTTGATGAATTTAATAATTATGCAATGTCTATTCAAAAAAAGTACGAGAATGTTTAATGTATAAAATTCAATTTATGCATTTTTAACTATTGAATAAATAAAATTAATTTATATAAAACTTATATGGCAACAGTTAAATCTACAGATGAAAGTTTTGATCAATTAGTTAAAGATAATAAGATATTAATTTGTGATTTTTGGGCAGAATGGTGCGGTCCATGCCATATGGTGGCACCTAGCCTAGAGGAGATTTCAAATGAAATGTCTGACCAATTATCTGTAGCAAAACATAACATTGATGAAGAACCAAATACACCAACAAAATATGGTGTTAGAGGAATCCCTACGATGATTTTGATGAAAGATGGAAATCATGTTTCAACTAAGGTTGGAGCGGTTCCAAAAAGTGAAATTGTTTCTTGGATAAAAGAAAATATCTAATTTAAACTTAAAATTTCTCCAGCAAGGTATAGTGAACCTAAGCAGAGTATAATACTATTTTGATTTTTTGATAACGATTTTATACTTTCTTCAATACCATTAGAAAGTTTCAAATTTAATTTTAAATTATCTAACTTTTTTTTAAAATCTTCCTTTGATATTGCTCCATCCTGATTAGGAATATCAATTAAAGTAATTGAATTTACTATATTTTGAAAAGATTTTATAAATTCTACATGTTCTTTATCTTTCATCATTCCTACGATAAGATTTACTTCATCATTTTGATTTTTTACCCAATTAGCAATAGAAAAACTTGCGCTAATGTTATGACCACCATCTATTATTAGTTTATTATTACCAGCAATATCTTTTAATTTACCTGATTTTATTTCTTCAAGTCTTCCTTTAAATGAAATATTTTTGACACCATTTAAAATATGTTCATCTTTAATATTAAAAATTTTTCTAGATGCAGCAATTGAAGTACTAATATTATAAAGCTGATGATCTCCAAGAATACTTGGTTCAGGTAATACTAATTCTCCTAATTGATCTTGATATTGAATAAATCCATTTTCAAATTTTGCAATATTAAAATCTTTACCAAAAAAATATTTATTTGATGCATTATATTCTAAAGATTTTTCTATTTTATCTCTTATTTCATTATTGACTTGTTTATTAATAAATATATTTGAGTTTAAAAGTTTAGCTGTTTTTTCATATATTACCCCTTCAATTGATTTATTTTCAAGCCATTGAAAGTGATCATTATGAATAATACCCATGAGCGTCATTAAATTTTCCTTAAATACATTTGTGCTATCAAATTGATGAAATAATCCTGCTTCTATAATATTAACATTATCTTTGAAATTTTCAGCAAGTTTTAAAAATGCACAAGTTAAAATTTCAAATAATGTTGCATTGTCATCTCCTAAAGTCTTTTCAACACCAGTCAGTAATTCTATTAAATCTTCTTCATTGATCTCTTTATCATTTAAAACGTATCTTTCGGTATAAGAGAGTAGGTGGGGAGAAGTATAAAGATTAGTTTTATGTCCAGCTTGGTTTAGTATTGATTTAAGACTATAGCACATGCTTGCTTTAGCATTAGTTCCAACAACTGTGACCACATTTTTTAATTTATCCTGAGGATTTCCAAGTTTTTTTAAGAGATTAAAAGTTCTTCCTAGAGATAAATCTAGTTTTTTTTTATGATGCTTCTCTAGTTTGAATATTAGTTTCTGAAGTTTCATTTAAGTTTTCTAAATGTATATCAGAATTTTTTCTAAGTAATATCGATAGAAGGTTCCCTACTTCTTTTTGAATATCTTTTCTTTGAACAACTCTGTCAACAAATCCATGTTTCTCAACAAATTCAGCTGTTTGAAAATCAGAACTTAATTCTTCCTTAACTGTTGCTTGAATTACTCTTTTTCCTGCAAACGCTATTAGGCATCCAGGTTCAGCAAGATGAATATCTCCTAACATTGCAAAAGAGGCAGTTATTCCTCCAGCAGTTGGATCAGTAAAACAAACTATATACGGTAAATTGTTGTTCTTAAGTTCATTTATGGCAAGTGTTGTTCTGGTCATATTTGCTAAAGCAATTGTTGACTCGAACATTCTCTGTCCTCCTCCACAAGGAAAGAACAAGTAAGGTGTTTGGTTGTCTATTGCATGTTGTACTCCATAAATTATTGCTTCTCCTTCTGCGGCTCCAACCGAACCTCCAATAAAATCAAAGTTAATTGCACCAGCAGTTACTTCAATTCCATTTATTTTGCCTTTAGCAATCATAACTGCACAATTTTGATTGGTTTTCTTTCTCGCAATCTTAAGTCTGTCTTTGTAAGACTTTGTATCAACCCAATTTAATGGATCCTCTGTAGGTGTAGGTGACTCTAAAATTTGGTAGGCGTTCTTACCGAATACTATATCAAATCTTTGTCTACAACTAATTCTATGATGTTTTCCACAAAGATTACAAACCCATAAATTATTTTCTAAGTCTTTTTTTAATATTGGACCTTTACAGCAACTTGTCCAATCTGAATTTGCTATATCTTCTTTTGAAGGTCTTTTTCTTAGTACCTTCTTTATTTTTTCTCCAAAGTTTATAGCTTTTGTTAGCCAATTCATGATATTTTTTTTTTTAATTTATTAACCATCTTACTTACATTTATGACAGGATTTTGTCTATTGTTTAAACTTCTAGTAATTTCTTTACATATTTGACTACCGACAACAAGTCCATCTGTTTTTTTAAAATTTGATATAGTTTTTTCAGTTATCCCAAAACCAATAACACAATTTTTTTTAGAACTTACTTTTTTAATTTTATTGTAATTAGCTAATATTTTTTTTGGTGAAACTTTTAGCTTACCTCCTGTTGTAGATAACATACTTATATAATAAATCATATCATGAGAATCTCTTGTAATACTTTTCAGTCTTTTATTTGATGTTGTGGGAGATAATAATTGGATAAAATTAATTGAATTTTTTTTACATTTCTTTGAAAAAATTTTGTTTTCTGGCCATGGTAAGTCAACGACAATTAAACCATTAACACCTGATTTCTTACATTCTTTTAAAAAATTATTTTCACCATATTGGAAAATCATATTGTAATAACCCATAAATATAACAGGTTTTGAATTTTTACTTTTTTTGTAATCACTGACAATTTTAAAAATGTCATTCATCTTAATACCATTTTTGATTGCTCTATAAGCACTAGTTTGAATTTGGCCACCATCTGCAACAGGAGTGTTGTGAGGTACACCTACTTCTAAAATATCTGCGTAATTAGAAATTGCTTTTAGGATCTCTAAAGATTGCTTCTTTGAGCTATCACCAGCAACGGTGTAAGTAAGTAAAGCTGGTCTATTCTCTTTTTTTGCGTTCTTAAATGCAAGGCTAATTGGATTTAACATATTTCTTTCCCAACTTTTTTTCTAAAATTCCACGGTCTTTGTATGCATCCCCACAACTATTTACAATTACAATTGTATTTTTGCTTAGTTTTTTTGCTTCTTTGATTGCAACAGAGAATGCATGGCTCGGTTCAAGAGATGGTCTTAAATTTTCATATTTTGTAACTATTTGGTAGGCCTTTAAAGCTTCTTCATCACTAGCTGCTGTATATCTTGCACGCTGAGTATCTTTTAAGTAGCAATGGAGTGGAGAAATTCCAGGATAATCAAGACCTGCAGATATTGACTCAGTTTCTTCAATCTGTCCATCGCTATTTTGATTAACATATTGAGCTGCACCATGAAGTATGCCGATTTTGGAACCATAAGTTAAGGGAGCTGCATGCTTTTTGCTTTTGCTTGGTCCCCCGGCCTCAACCCCAATAAACTCAACTTGTTTTTTGTTATAATCCATAAATTCATTCCAAAAACCAAAACTTGAGGAACCTCCTCCTACACAATTATATAATTTAAGTTTTTTAGGAACTTCACCAAATTCATTTATTAATTGAACCTTAAGCTCTCTAGATATTTGACTAGTACTCCACCCACATATGCGAACAAAAATTGCAGGTCCTACCGTGCTTCCAACACACATTGCAGTTGTATCGCAATTTGCAACCCAAAATCTCATACATTCAGAAACAGCATCTACAAGTGTTTGACTTCCTGAATATACAGGAATTACGTCAGCACCATTTTTCTTCATTGCTTTAACATTTGGTTGTTGTCTTTTTATGTCTTTTGCGCCCATAAAAATTTTACACTTCAATCCAAATTTCTTAGCTGCCATGCTTAACATCTTTCCTGCGTAGCCAGCTCCAGTATCACCTATAATAACTTTTTTTCCAGACCTTTTGGCTAATAAACAATGAACAGTTGCATTATATATTTTGTGAGCTCCTCCATTAGCATCAGAAACAACCTTAGACCAGATCTGCGCCCCACCAATGTGTCTTGTTAAATTATTTAATTTAATAAATCTTGTAGGTGTTCCAATCCAATTATTAAAATACCTATCTCTTTCTTTTATAAAGCTTTTATCGTTTTTTAATCTATTAAATTGAATTTCAAGATCTTCTATTGGTTTCTTTAATGTTTCAGGCACAAAATTCCCCCCAAATTTTCCACCCCAGAAACCCAGTCTATCTCCTTGATCTATAACCGGAATTCCTTTTTTAAGTTTCATTTTTAGTCGCAAAATTTAATAATTTATTAATTTTTTTTAAATCCTTTTTACCTTCTTCATTTTCTAATGAACCACTTAGATCAATGTAGTAATCTTTATTTTTAAAATTAGGAATATCTTCTATTTTTATATTTCCAGCAATCATTTTATTTACTGTATTAGGTACAGAATTTAATAATTCATGATTAAATCCAATTGATTTTTCGTAGCCCTTTCCATCAAAAAGAATTAAATCTGAAACTTTATCGTAATC
Organism: uncultured Pelagibacteraceae bacterium; assembly: GCA_902549785.1. Next base: position 4,039 of record CACCWT010000023.1, on the reverse strand, counting down.
TTTATATATATCGACGTCTTTTTGACTATTAATTGTTAGAGCAGTAATAACTTTGACATTATACCCTTCCTTAATTACTTTTGTCTTTTCAGGACTTACATCATACAGCTGATAAAAGTCAAAATTTAGTTCTTTAATTTCCTCTAATATTTTGTCATTAGGATCAACTAAAACAGCTACAAAACTAGTCTCTTTTTTTTTTATATTAACTAATTCTTTTAATTTCTTATATTCTACATATCTTCTACTTTTTTTGTAATTACAAATAAAGCCCACAAACCTCGGAGGAAATTTATGGTTCAGAATGTAGTTTAAAGTCTCAAGATCAGAGACCCCACAAATTTTTATTCCTTTGACCATTATTTTAAATGATTGATTAGGTTTTGAAGATTATTTTTAATATTCCCTTTGGTAATTGGCCTACCAATTACTAACCAGTCACTTCCATTTTTATACGCCTGTTTTGGCGTTAAAGTTCTTTTCTGATCATCAACATTAGAGTCAAGTCTTATTCCAGGTGTTATTATTTCTTTTTTAAATACTTTCCTGACAATATTTACTTCTTTTGGGCTACATACTATTCCATCTAATTTTGCTTTGTGTGCTAACCTAGCTTGCTGAAGAACTATTTGTTGAACTTTCTTATTATAACCAATTTCTTTTAATGACTGGTTATCGTGTGAAGTGAGGATTGTAACACCTATTAATTTACTTTTGCCCGAAACCTTTTTAGCTGCCTTTAATGCCTTCAGACCAGAACTTATATGAATTGTTATATAATTAAACTTTAAATCACTTACTGATTTTATTGCAGATACACAAGTATTTGGAATGTCAGCTAATTTATAATCACCAAAGGTGATGACATTTTTTAAATTTGATATAAACAATCTACCCTTTTTTGAATTAAGAAATTCTAAACCAAATTTATAACCTATTTTTAGTTTTGAATTTTTTGTTTTTTTTATTATATTTTTTACTTTATTTATATTTACACTGTCACAGGCTACAAAAATTTTAATTTTTTTCATTGATTTTTTTTGCCCATTCTTTTGATATTTTGAATAATATTGATTTTTTTTCTGGAGTATTTACTTTTTGATTGGTTTTTGGATTTCTCGATATTCTTGCTTTTTGTAATCTAGGCTCAAAAGAAAATAGTTCTCTTAGCTCAACTCTTTCACCTCTTCTTAATGATTCCTGTATTTCATATACACAAATATCAAATAATTTTATTAAATCTTTTTTTAAGAAATTCGGGTAATTATTTGCCAATTCTTTGATTAAATCTGATTTAACTACTGCCAATTTTACTCGTTATCCTTATTTTTTTTCTTATCATCTAATTGCTCTGATAGAGATGAGAATGGAAGGTTTTTTCCACTTAGTGGGCTAGAATGTTCTTTTATCGCTTTAGCATTCATTATTTCCTCAAGCAGTTTTATACTTAAAGATACTTTTCTTTTATCAAAGTTTAATTCAGATATGGCTGCATCTATTCTTTCTCCGCCTACAAATCTTGAAGGCCTTGCATCTGAACTACTCATAGCTATTTGTGATTTTTTGATTAGAATTTCAATTTCGCAATCCTCTGGTTTTACAATTAGGCCTTTATTATCTGATGAAATCACCATTACAGTAATTGCATCATTAATCTTTTTATCTTTAAACCAATCAAATGGGTCTGCTTGTAACTGTTTTAGTCCAACTCTTACTTTTTGGTCAGTTTTTTTTATTTCTAGAATTTTTACTTTTAAATCATCACCTTTTTTATATTTTTTTAACTCTTCTTCGGGTTTTCCTGTATATGAAAGGTCATTAGAGTGTAAAAATCCATCAATATCAAAATCCTCTAGTTTTAGATAAATAGCATATTCATTTAAATTATTTACCTTCCCGTTTATTTCTGATCCGACAGGGTAGTTTTTTTCTAGTTTTGAATAAGGGTTTTCCTGAGTAAGTCTATGTGATATTGCTACTCTTCTCTTTTCCTTGTCTATCTCATTTATAATACAATCTATTTGATCACCTACAGAAAACATTTTTTTAGGAGATATATTTTTTTTTGTCCAGCTAATCTCGCTACTATGAAGTAAAGTGCTTAGTCCTGGCTCTAATTCACAAAAACAACCATAGTCAGTTATTTTGACAACTTTTACTTTATATTTACTTCCTATTTGGTAATTCGATATATGCTCAAAGGGATCTGGTGAAAGTTGTTTAAGAGAACATCCGACTTGTAACTTATCCATATCAATAGAAATTATTTTTAAATCATGTTTTTCACCAATATTAAAAATTTCATCTGGATGATTTACTCTGCTATAACTTATTTCTTGAAGATGACAGAGTGTATCTAGCGTTCCTTCTGGTGTGTTAACTTCAAAAAAACATCCAAAAGATGAGTAACCTTTTACAACAGCATCTTTAATAATATCACCAACCTTAAATTTTTCTATAATTTTAGCTTTATCCTCTTTTTTACTTGAGGAAACTACTTGTCTTCTTGATACAACGCTGTTTCCTCTTACCATATCAAGTTTTATAAGTGCAAACTTTTGTTCAAGACCGATTAAATGGTCAATATTTTTTATTGGTTTATCCGAAATTTGAGATCCAGGACAAAACATAAGTGAACCAGTTTCAATATGTTCAACAATCACCCCTCCCTTAGTTTTCTGTGTAATTTTTCCATTTATTAGTTCATTATTCTCATAGCACTTAACTAATTTATTCCATCCTTTAATTTTCTGAGCTTTTTGTGCCGAAACAATTACATCACCGTTTTTATCTTCTATTTTTTCTAACAAAACAGATATTATTGAACCTTCTTTAACATCCTCCATTCCTATCATTTTAATCTCATTCACATCAATCACTGGCTCGCTTTTCAATCCTTGAATAAATAAAAAAATATACTTATTTGTTATTTTTGTAACTTTGCCATCAATTATCTTCCCCTCTTCAATTTTACTTTTAGATAATTGATTACTTAGTAATTTTTCAAATTGCTGTTTAGCGGGTGATGATAAGTCTGAATAAATTTCCATTAATAATAAATTTTTTTGTCCATAATACTTTTTATCTTTTTAAAGCAGGCTTTCTTACTTAATTTAGTAGTATTAATCAAGATAGAATCTTTAGTTTTTTTTAGTGGGCCATATTTTCTTTCTTTATCTGATTTGTCCCTTTTTCTTAGGCTTTTTAATACTTCATTATAAGTGATTTTTTTATTTAACTCCTTATATTCATCAAATCTTCTCTTTGCCCTTGTCTGAATGTTTGCAGTTATAAAAAACTTAAACATTGCATCTTTTACCTGAACAGTAATTATATCTCTGCCATCCAATACAGATCCCTTATATTTTTTTGGAGGGTTGTATGCGCACCTCTGTTGAAACTTGTGCACTATACTTCTAATTTTTTTTTTCTTTGCAATTTTTGAAGCTGACAGCGCAACCTCATTAGATAATAAAGATTTATTTTTAAGTTTTTTTAAATTTAAAGTATTAATTCTATGTTCAACTAAATTATACGAAAATTTAGTTCCAAATTTAAGTTTTAAGTTTCCAATATATCTATAAATTTTTCCTGTATCCAAATAAAATAAATTATAATGTTTTGATATTAATTTAGCCTGAGTTCCAGCACCAGCAGCAGCAGGTGAGTCTATTGCAACTGTAATTATATTCTTTCTTCTTTTCAATTTATGGTTGCTCCAAGAGATTTTAAGATTTTAAGAAAATCAGGAAATGAGGTATTGGCACTTTTTTTTTCATTAATTTTCCAATTTCCTCCTAAAGTTAAAGAAGCTGGGCCAGGCAACTTTGTACCAACATCATCAACCACTGTACAAATTGCACTAGGTGATGCAATCGCGATAACATGCATGCAATATAAAAAATTTGGCAAAATTGATTTCAAAAAATTTCATCCAAGTGGTGCTCTTTCAATAAAACTTAAAACTGTTGAAGATTTAATGATCCATGGGAATAAAATTCCATTTATAAATCAAGATTTAAGCATGAAAATTGCATTA
>CACCWT010000022.1 GCA_902549785.1 uncultured Pelagibacteraceae bacterium | reverse complement strand
TGTAAGACTTTTTTTAATCATATTACGACTAAATCAAGTTTTTGATTTCCAAGTCTTTCATTACCATTTTCTGTAACTAGGTAAGTTTCACCTAGATTCATTGCTAATTTATTGGAAGAATCCATTAAGATCATATGTAGGAAGAATACATTACCTGGCTGTATGATGTAAGGATTACCCGTGTAAAGCATTGGCCAATCCATCCAATTAGGTGAAAAAGTTGCCCCTAAAGAATAACCACATGCATTCATTCTAGAATTTTTATAGCCTAAATCATCAAAAGTTTTTGCATGAATATCAAATACTTCTCCAACTTTGTTTCCTGGTTTCAATTTATTTTCACAATTATTTAAAGCCGCAATACAAGCTTCATGCATTTTATAATGTTTTGGATCAGCTTTTCCAATTGGAATAGTCCGAAACATTGCTGAGTGATAATGTCTGTATGTTCCAGCCCATTCTATAGTCAATTGATCTTGTGAATTTAATATTTGTTTTTCAGCTTGATATCGACAAAGAAGTGCATTTTTACCAGATCCAATTATAAATTCATTTGCTGGATAATCACCACCTCCCTCAAAAATAACTTTATTCATTTCAGCTAAAATTTTTGACTCACTTACACCTGTTTTTGCATGTTTCCAAACCTCACTTAAAGCTTTGTCAGCTAAATTTGCCGCCTTTTTTACATAATCAATTTCTTCATTGGATTTTATAACTCTTAATTTAGTAACTAACTCAGAAGTATCTTCTATTGAGCAGTAATTTTCTAAAGTTTTATTCAGCCTTAAAGCATTTCGACCAGTTAATCCGTATGCTTCATATTCAACTCCAATTTTTTTACCCTTTAAATTTAACTCGTCTAAAATAACTTTAAGGTCTTCAGTAGGGTTTGATCCATTTTTATCAACCCATATTCTTATATCACTAATATTAGATGTATTTTGTGCTTGTCTTAAATCTGGAGCCCTTGTTAATAAAATTATATTACCTTTTTGATCCAAAACCAATGTTTGAAAAAAAACATACCCAAATGTGTCATATCCAGTGAGCCAATACATCGACTCCTGTCTAAACATAATGAGAGCATCTAATTTTTCCTCTTTTAAAAGTTTAATTATCTTATCTTTTCTACTTTTGAATTCTTCTACAGAAAAATGAAGACCCATTAATTGATAGTTGCTCTAACAGTACCAAGTTTGTCTACTTTGCCTATGTATTCACCTTTGCTTTTAATTGGCACGACACCAACTGTTGATCCGGTAAATACATAAAAATCTTTATCTAACGAAACTTTCTCTTTTCTTATTTTGTTAAGAACAAATTTTAAAGAATTAAGTGGGTTTACATAAACAGTATTTGTATTACCGTTTACGTTTAATCCTTTTTTATTTTTTAAATTTGTTTTTAAATTGCTGAAATTTATTTTTTTAAATTTTTTCTTAGCTCCAACAATAAATTTAATATTTACACCGAAATCACTACATAAATCACCTAAATATTTGATACCTTTTTTTTTCTGTCTAAATCCAACAACCTCAATGCAAGGACCCATATGAGTAATAAATTTTGTTATATTTTTTGAATTTAATTTTCCTTTAAAGTCAAAAAATTTTTTTTTAATTATATAGTAAACCTCTACTTCAGTACCTAAAGCATATTTATTAATTTTTACTTTTCCTCCAGATTTAATTAAATTTTTTCCAAATACAGTAGAATGAAATGGCTCTTTTTCTTTTAACTTTTTTAAGAGAGCAATTATTGTACCCCCGGCTTTAAAACCAACTTTTGTGTCCTTAATTTTACTTTCACATAATAATCTTAGTTTATGTGCTAATTTTATATTCTTACAGAATTTTTCAGGAATTGGATTGATAAGTTTATTGCTATTGTAAGCCTTAACTAATTTTTTTGACACTGATTGAATATCATTTTTCATATTTATAGCCTATTGAAGAACTGTCATTGGATCAAGCCTTGTTTGAAACCAATTTATTCTAAAATCTAAATGTGGACCAGTTGATCTACCTGTTGAACCAACAGTTCCTATTATATCTCCTTTTTTAATCAAATCCCCAACTTCAACCATCACATTCTCAAGATGAGAATAAATTGTTGATATACCATGACCATGATCCATAATAATAGTACCTCCAGTGTAATAAAGGTCATCTTCAGCCATCGTGACCACCCCAGTACCAGAGGATTTAATCTCTGTTCCTTTTTTTGCCGCAATATCTATGCCGTAATGAGGCCATCTTGGTTTACCATTGAGAATTCTTTGGCTTCCATAAACTCCACTAATTATACCTTCAACTGGCATAATAAATTTTTCAGAAAAAAAAGTTAAATTGGAGTTAATTGCTCTAGCTTCTCCAATTTTCCCATTTTCTTTTTTAATTCTTTTATAAACAGACTCAGGTGGTGTTACTTTATTTTCAGGCAATCCATCAATTCTTTGAATGTTATACTTACGTTTAAAAACTTTTTTGATAATTTTTTCTGATTTACCGTTAGTAATTTTTGTTATCAAAACATCAAACTTCCTATCTCGATCAATTCCAAAAACAAAATAACCATCACTTGATACTTTGACATTTTTTTTATCAATTATTATTTTTGAGTTAGGATCAGTTTTTCCTAAAATAAAATGACCTTGAATAAAATTACCGTCAAATTCTATTGCTAAAATATTTGTTGGAAAAAAAATTGCTAGTATTAGCAATAGTTTTTTCATTATTTAGCTGTCCAACCTCCATCTATCAGAATAGATGATCCAGTGATCATTGCAGCAGCATCTGATGCTAAAAAACATACAGCTGTAGCTACATCACTCTCTTTAGCTGCTTTGCCCATAGGAATATTGCCTAAAGCCAAATTTTTGAACTTTTTATTTTTAAAAAATTTTTTTACCATAGGAGTTTCAACAAATGTCGGAGCAACTGTATTTACTCTGATATTTCTCGTTGCTAACTCTACACCCATGCCCTTTGTTAAACCTTCAATTCCAAATTTAGTCATATTGTAAATATTTCTACCGGACATACCTACATGACCGAGTTGAGATGACATATTTATAATTGATCCAGCTCTTTTTTTATTTTTAATCATTTTCTTTACAACTAACTGTGCAACATTAAAGGCAGCTTTTAAGTTTAGATCTACCAAATAATTCATACTTTGCTGTTTTATTTTATCAAATGGTTCAGGAATATTAGTCCCTGCATTATTTACAAGAATATCAATAATTTTTATTTTTTTTAATTTTTCCTGTAATTCGCTGTAGTTCATTACATCACAATTAATTTTGATTAATTTACTTTTGACCTTTTTTATGTCTTTTTCTAATTTATCAAGATCAGAGGATGTTCTGCTCAAACCAATAATTGTTGCGCCTGCTTCAGCTAATGCAATTGAGCAAGCGCGTCCTAAGCCTTTACCAGCTCCTGTTACAAGAGCATATTTACCTTTAAGATTAATTTTTTTCAAATACATTTAAATAAATAACTTGATGTCCGTATAAATTAAATCAATTGCAACAAATAATATAGCAAATAAACCAACCCAAGCTATCCATTTGTATTCTTTAATCCATCGAGAAATTAATGTTGCAGCAGTTGCCATTAATATAATTGATAACACAAGACCAAAAACTAATAAAAAGTAATGATCTTTGGCAGCACCTGCTACGCCCAATACATTATCTAAACTCATAGTAAAATCAGCTAACAAAACAGTCCAAATTGCTTTAAGCATTGATGAACTATCTACTTTGATGTTTTCCTCGTCATTCTGTGAATTTTTAATTACATCAACATAAAGCTTATAAACTATGTATAACAACAACAAACCTCCTAAAAGTCTTAGGCCTGTTATTTGTAAAAGGTAAGCAGTTATGAGCGTTAATAAAATTCTTAATATTACTGCTCCCCCAATTCCCCAGAAAATTATTTTTTTTCTTTGTTCAGGAGGAAACTTCGATGCAACCATTCCTATAATAATGGCATTATCTCCAGCGAGAATTAAATCAATAAATATTATTTGAAAAAAAATTGTAATTTCTTCTGTCATCTAGCATCTTCTATTATCATATCAGCTGCTTTTTCAGCAATCATAATAGTAGGTGCATTAGTATTTCCTGATGTGATCGATGGCATAACAGATGCATCAACAATTCTTAAATTTTTCAAGCCATGAGCCACTAATCTATCAGATACGACTGCATTTTCATCCGAACCCATTCTACAAGTACTTACAGGGTGAAAAATAGTACTGCAAAATTTTCCAGCTTCTTTAGCTAATTCCTCATTATCTGTAATATGAATGCCAGGTCTATATTCCTCTGGTTCATATTTTTTGTATGCTTTAGAATTCATTACAATGTTTCTTGTAATTTTTAATGCTTTGCCTGCAACTTCTCTGTCTTCATCTGTAGACAAATAATTCATTTTAATTTTTGGGGAAACTCTTGTATCTGAAGATTTTAGTTCAATAGAACCTCTGCTTGTGGGTCTTACATTGGTTATACTAGGAGTAAATGCTGTAAATTTATGCAGAGATCCTTTGCCTAATACATCTGTACTAGCAGGTGAAACGTGAAACTGTAAATTAGGAGTTGCCAAGTGTGGATCACTCTTGACAAAGCCACATAAATAACTGGCTCCAACAGTAAGCGGTCCTTTTCTAAATAAAAGATATTTAAGTCCCGTCATAAATTTTTTAGTCATACTGTAATAAATATCATTTAAACTCTCTAAATTTTTGACTTTGTAAACTGGTCTGAGCATTAAATGATCAGTTAAATTCATACCTACTCCAGGGTGATCTTTAACAACATTTATGTTATTTTTTTTTAACAATTCACCAGGACCAATACCTGAGGCTTGAAGAATATGAGGAGAACCAATTGTTCCAGAACTTAAAATCACTTCCTTGTTTGCTTTTACAGATATTACATTTTTGCCTACCCAGTAATTTACTTTGTCTGCTTTTTTATTATCGAACTCAATATTCTTAACATGAGCATTTGTAACAACTTTTAAATTCTTTCTTTTTTTTACAGGGTTTAGATATCCAACTGCTGTGCTACATCTCAATCCATTTCTAACCGTAAAAGGAAAATAACCCATGCCCTCGTTATCTCCATTATTAAAATCATCAGTTCTTTTATGACCAAACTCTTCTGCTGCATCCATAAAAAGATCACACACCTTAAATGTACCTCTTATTTCTTGAACAGCTAAAGGACCTCCAGATCCATGAAATTCATTTTCACCAAATTGGAAATCTTCTGATTTTTTAAAATATGGAAGAACATCTTCCCAAGACCAACCAACATTACCAAGTTGTCTCCAGTAATTAAAATCATTAGACTGGCCTCTTATATAAAGCATTCCATTTATAGAGGAACTGCCACCCAATGTTTTACCTCTTGGATAAACCATTTCTCTATTATCACAATATTTCTCTCTCTCTGTTTGAAAACACCAATCTGTTTTAGGATTCAACATTGTCTTAAAATATCCACCTGGAATATGTATCCATGGATTAGTATCTTTACTTCCTGCTTCAATTAATAATACCTTGTGAGTAGGGTTAGCACTCAATCTGTTAGCTAAGACACAGCCTGCCGATCCTGCACCTAAAATAATATAATCAAAGTTTTCCATATAGATTAAAAATAATTAAATTTTTTTAAAAATCTTTTAACATATACTTTATAAATTAAATAATAAGATTAGGTAGTTTAATATGAAATATTTAGACGCATTAATTATTGGTGCTGGATTTTCAGGTTTATATCAGCTTCACTGTTTGAGAGATAAATTAAAATTAAACACTTTAGTTATCGAGGAGGGTAAAGATATTGGGGGCACATGGTATTGGAATACATATCCAGGAGCTCGTTGTGACTCTGAAAGTTTTACCTACGGATTTACTTTTTCTGAAAAAATTTTTAAAAATTGGACATGGAAAGAAAGATATCCAAAGCAAAATGTAATTTTAAAATATCTAAAATATTTTTCAAATGAACTAAAATTAAAAAAAAATATAGTTTTTAACGAAAAAGTAATTTCAGCAAAATATATAGAAAAAAATAATTTATGGAAAATTCAAACAAATAATAATAAAAAATATTACACCAAATATTTAATATGTGCTGTTGGATCTTTGTCATCTATAAATCTTCCAAAAATAAAAGGAATTAATCAGTTTAAAGGTCAATTACATCATAGTGGAAGATGGCCAAAAAAAAAAATAAACTTTAAAAACAAAATTGTAGGACAAGTAGGAACTGGTTCTACTGGAATCCAGATAGCACCTGAAATTGCAAAAAAAGCTAAAAAATTAATTTTATTTCAAAGATCACCAAACTTTAGTATTCCTGCAAGAAATAGAAAACTAACTAAAGAAAATATTAAAAATTATAAACAAAATTTCAAAAAACTCAGAAATTTTTTAAAAAGAACCCCAGGAGGACATCCATTTGAATTTCCTAAAAAATCTGCTTTTGATTTTAACGAGACAAAAAGAAATTTACTTTATGAAAAATCTTGGCAGTATGGAACTCTATCTTTTAGGGCAACATTTAATGATATAGTAAAAAATATCAAAGCAAATCAAACAGCAGTTAACTTTATAAAGAGTAAAATATATTCAACAGTAAAAAATAAAAAATATGCTGATATATTAACTAATTTTGACCATCCTTTTACAGCTAAAAGACCTACTTTAAATACAAATTATTATGAGATGTTTAATAAAAAAAATGTCGAATTAGTTGACTTAAAGGAAAGTCCAATAGTTAAAATAACTAAAAGAGGCATTAAAACTAAAAAAAGCGAATACATTTTGGATAAAATTATTTTTGCAACAGGTTTTGATGCATTAACTGGATCAATTTTAAAACTAAATATAACTGGTAAAAAAGGTATAAATTTATCTAAATTTTGGAGCAAAGGTCCTAAAAGTTTCTTAGGCCTTCTTGTTCCAAATTTTCCAAATTTATTTATTGTGAGTGGGCCTGGCAGCCCATCAGTTTTAACAAATGTTCCAGTACAAATAGAGCAACATGTTAAATGGATTACGAATTGCATTAAATATTTAGAAAAAAATAAAAAAAAAAAGATTGAAACTAGCAATCTTGCAGCAAAAAAATGGCAAAAAAGAAATTATGAATTCAGTTAAAAAAACATTGTTCATGAAAGCTAAAAGCTCATGGTATAAAGGCGACAATATACCTGGTAAACCAAAGACTTTTTTACCTTATCCTGGTGGAATGCCAAAATATAAAAATGAATGCCTAAAAGTTCAAAAGAACAAATATAAAGAATTAAAAATATCCTAAAATGAGAACAGTAAAATTTTTAATAGTATATTTATTTTTGACAACCAATTTACTTTCAGCAGAGATAGAAATTTTAGTTGATAAACCAGGCGAGGGAAAAAAAATTATTAATCATTCTTGGGTACAAATTGAATATACTGGTTCATTTATTGATGGAAAAGTTTTTGATACAAACGTTGGAAAAGATAGACCTTTAGTGGTTCAAATAGGAATGAGAGAAGTTATACCTGGTTTTGAAATGGGTATAGTTGGAACAAATAAAGGTACAATCAGAAAAATTAAAATTCCCTCAGAATTGGCATATGGTTCTTCAGGAGCTGGAGATGTAATACCTCCAAATTCAGATCTTATTTTTGAATTTAAGATTATTGATGTTTTGGATCCAAATTATAATTTAATTTCATCTGATCAATTAAAAAATTTATTAGATAATAATGCAGTTGTTTTAGATATTCGAACAGACGATCAATGGAAAAAAACTGGTGTAATTAAAGGATCATTTCAAGAGACTGCATTTGATAAAAATGGAAAATTTAATGTTTATTTAATGGATAGAGTTAGAGCTTTAGCTGGCGCAGAGTCTCAAAATATTGAAATTATTTTCGTTAGCAATGATGGAGAGACTGCATCAATTTTAGGTAATGCCTTTGCAGAGGACTTAGGTTTTAAAAATGTATACGTTTTAAAGGGCGGAATAAAAGCTTGGATTAACGAGGAAAAAGCATTAGTTTCCTTTTTAAAATAACGTCAAGTCATTTAAAAAATGAAGCTTAAAGATAGAGTAGCAATAGTTACAGGTGGAGGCAAAGGTATAGGCGAAGAAATTTGCTTGGGTCTAGCAAAAGAGGGTGCTAAGATTGTTATAGCAGAAATAGATATTACAAATTCAGAAAATGCTAAAAAAAAGATTCTAGATACAGGCAGTGAAGCAATAATTGTTAAAACTGACGTCTCTAAAAAAGATAGTATTAATGAAATGGTAGAAAAAACCATTCAAACATATGGAAAAATTGATATCCTTATAAATAACGCAGGCATAAGACATGTAAAAAAATTGTTAGATCATACTAAACAGGACTGGGACGATATGATTTCAGTTAATCTTACAGCGCCATTTCTTGCAAGTCAGGCTGTAATTCCTCACATGATTAAAAATGGTAAGGGAAAAATTATAAACTTTGGTTCCATAGCTAGTTTTATGGGTAGACCTGATAGAGTAGGTTATGTTGCAGCTAAAAGTGGGGTGCTAGGATTAACGAGAGCATTGTCTGTTGATCTTACTGGAAAAAATATAAACGTAAATACTATTTGTCCAGGATTAATATCAACTACTTTTAACCAAAAATATGCTGAAGATCCAAAACATGGCAAAGCCTGGGGAAAAGAAACGGTTGTAGGAAGATGGGGGCAACCAAAAGATATTGTAGGAGCAGCAGTATTTTTATCAAGTGATGAATCAGACTTTATAAACGGATCTGAAATTAAAATTGATGGTGGATGGCTTTCTTCTAAGGTTAGAAAAGGAGAATTAGACAATGAGTAGTTTTGAAAAAAATTATGAATTAGCTCTTAATAATGCAAAAAGATTATCAGATAAAATTTTAATAGATGGTAAATTAATTTCTGCTCAAAGCGATAAAAAAATACAAGTCTTAAACCCAAGCACAGGAGAGAATATTGGTTCAGCTCCACAATGTGATAAAAACGATGTTAATATTGCAGTCGAGTCTGCTTTTAAAGCATTTCAAAAATGGAAAAAAATACCAGCACGTGAAAGAGGAAAGATGGTTACTGCAGGCGCGAAGAGATTAGAGAAAAGAAAATCTGAAATTGAGACATTGCTTTCGTTAGATACTGGTAATGCTTTAAGAACTCAAGCTGTGCCAGAAACCGCTGCATCTATTGAGCTAATAAATATGTTTGCAGGCCTATCAGGAGAGTTAAAGGGCGAGAATTATCCACCTAATATCCCAAATACCATTCATTATACAACAAGAGATCCAATTGGTGTCGTTTGTGCAATTGTACCATGGAATGCTCCTTTATTTTTAACAGTTGCTAAAATTGCTCCAGCAATAGTTGCTGGTAACAGCGTTGTGTTAAAAACAGCTGAACAGGCACCTTTTTGCGCTTTACTATTATCTGAAATATTCCAACAAGAACTACCGCCAGGAGTTTTAAATGTTATTTCAGGGTACGGAGAAGAGTGCGGTGAACCTTTGGTAACTCATGAAGATGTAAGAAAAGTAACTTTTACGGGATCTTTTTCTGTAGGAAAAATCATTGCTGAAAAAGCTGCTCCAAAATTATGTCCTGTAACTTTAGAACTTGGAGGGAAAAATCCAAATATAATAATGAGTGACGCTGATTTAGATATTGCAATTCAAGGTGTAATTGACGGTATGAGGTATACCCGTCAAGGACAAGCATGTACTGCGGGGTCTAGAGTTTATATTCAGGAAAAAATTTATGATAAAGTTATGAATGGTGTAGTTGAAAAATTAAGTAAACTAAAAATGGGAAATGCTTTAGATGAAGTATCTGATATCGGAGCGATTATTTCAGAGGAACAACTAAAAAGAACTTTGCATTATATGGATATAGCAAAACAAACTTCTTCAGCTAAAGTTGTACATGGTGGCAATCAACCAACAGGCGGTGATTATAAAAATGGTTTCTTTTATGAGCCTACACTGATGTCAGGGGTACCGGTACACTCTCCTGTTTGTCAGGAAGAGATTTTTGGGCCAGTAGCTTGTGCTATTCCATTTAAAACATTTGAAGAAGTAATGCATAGTGCTAATGATACACCATTTGGATTATCAGCTGTACTTTGGACTCAAAATTTGTCTAGAGCTCTAGAGTTTGTTGAAGATATTGAAGCAGGATTTGTTCAAGTAAACCAATGCGTTGCTCCAAGAGCAAATGTATCTTATGGTGGTTTAAAAATGAGTGGTCTAGGTAAAGAATATGCGTTTGA
>CACCWT010000021.1 GCA_902549785.1 uncultured Pelagibacteraceae bacterium | reverse complement strand
AAAATTGGATTTTGTTCTGAAGCTTTAAATGCTTCATTAATAAATTTTTTAAGTTGGCTTTTATCATGAACTATTTCCATCGCTCTTCCACCCAAAACATACGAGGGTCTTACAACAACTGGAAGACCAATGTTTTCACTTATTTTAATTGCTTGATCAAACTTGTTAGCAATACCACTTTTTGCTTGTTTTAAATTCAGTTTGTTTAATAAATCTCTGAAACGATCTCTATCCTCTGCTAAATCAATTGAACCATATTGAGTACCAAGTATTGGTAATTTGTTTTCATGCAAAAATTTTGCTAATTTTATTGGAGTTTGACCTCCAAATTGAGCAATAACTCCAATCAAATTTCCTTTTGATTTTTCTTTTATAATAATATTTTGAACATATTCCTCTATAAGAGGCTCAAAGTATAATCTATCGCTTGTATCATAATCTGTCGAAACAGTTTCAGGATTGCAATTTACCATAATTGTTTCAAATCCAGCTTCCTTTAGAGAAAAACTTGCCTGACAACAGCAATAATCAAATTCTATTCCTTGACCAATTCTATTTGGACCTCCTCCAAGTATAATTATTTTCTTTTTATTACTAGGATCAGCCTCACACTCAGTATTCAATGCAAAATTTCTCTGATACGTTGAATACATATATGGAGTAAAAGATTTAAATTCTGCTGCGCAAGTGTCTACTTTTTTAAACACAGGCAAAACTTTAAGAGCAACTCTTTTTGATCTAACTATTTTCTCTTTAATTCCTGTAAGTTTTGATAATTTTTTATCTGAAAAACCAATGGATTTAATTCTATTAAACTCATTGTATGTTTTTGGAATTCCTTTCTTAATTATATTTTTTTCTTCATCAACAAGATCTTTGATTTGATTTAAGAACCAAGGATCAACTTTAGATAGTTTATATATTGTGTTTAATGAAATATTTTTCCTAAAAGCTTCTCCAATTAATAATAGTCTATTTGGAATGCTAACTTTCAAATTTTTTAAAATATCTTTTTTTGAATAATTAAAAAAATTGTCCAGTCCTGATAATCCAGTTTCTAATGAAACCAAAGCTTTTTGAAAAGACTCTTTAAAGTTTCTACCAATTGCCATTGCTTCACCAACCGATCTCATTGAAGTTCCAAGCACAGCTTTGGTGTCAGAAAATTTCTCAAATGTAAATCTAGGTATTTTTGTAACCACATAATCGATGGTTGGTTCAAATGAAGCGGGAGTTACCTTTGTTATTTCATTTTTTAATTCATCAAGAGTATATCCAACTGCAAGTTTAGCAGCTACTTTTGCAATTGGAAAACCTGTGGCTTTAGAAGCTAGAGCTGAGGATCTAGATACCCTTGGGTTCATCTCAATTATAACCATTCTTCCATTTCTAGGGTTAATTGCAAACTGTACATTTGATCCTCCAGTCTCAACCCCAATTTTTCTTAAACAAGCAATTGAGGCATTTCTCATTACTTGGTATTCTTTATCAGTGAGGGTCAATGCTGGAGCGACAGTAATTGAGTCTCCAGTATGTATTCCCATTGGATCTACATTTTCTATTGAACAAATGATTATACAGTTGTCATTTTTGTCTCTCACAACCTCCATTTCAAACTCTTTCCACCCCTCTAAAGATTCCTCAATTAAAACTTGATTTTGGGGTGACTCATTCATTCCATTTCTTACAAGTTTAAAAAATTCTTTTTTACTTTTTGCAATTCCTCCACCTAATCCACCCAATGTGAATGAAGGTCTTATAATTGCAGGCAAATCAATTTCTCTTAAACATTTTGAGGCATCTTTGAAATTATTTATTATCCTTGACTTCGGCAAATCTAAACCAATGTCAGACATATTTTTTCTGAACTTTTTCCGGTCCTCAGCGTTTTCAATTGCTTTTGATTTAGCTCCAATTAGTTCAATTTTATATTTTTTAAGTAGACCAGTTTTTTCTGCACTTATTGCTAAATTTAAAGCTGTCTGGCCGCCCATAGTAGGAAGAATTGCATTCGGCTTTTCTTTTTTAATCACTTCTTCAAGAACTGGAATTGTAATAGGCTCTATATAAGTTTTATCAGCAACTCCAGGATCTGTCATAATAGTTGCAGGATTTGAATTTATTAATACTACCTCAAAACCCTCATCTTTAAGAGCCTTACAAGCTTGTGTACCTGAATAATCAAATTCACATGCTTGTCCAATTATTATTGGGCCTGCACCTATAACTAATATTTTTTTAATGTCTTTTCTTTTTGGCATATTTTTTTATATCTTGAATAAAACTTTTGAATAAATACTGACTATCCTGTGGTCCAGGATTTGCTTCTGGGTGATATTGAACTGAAAAAACTGGTCTATTTTTTAGTCTTATACCTTCAATAGTATTATCAAAAAGTGACTTGTGGGTTATTTGAATTTTTTTAGATAAGCTTTTTTCTATCACAACGAAACCATGATTTTGGCTTGTTATCTCAACTTTGTTGTTAATTAAATTTTTTACTGGATGATTTGCTCCCCTATGGCCTAACTTCATTTTTTTTGTTTTAGCATTTAATGCTAGAGCTAAAATTTGATGGCCCAAGCAGATCCCAAAAATTGGATAATTCCAATTTATTAAATTTTGTATAGTTTTAATTGCATATTTACCAGTTGCTGCCGGGTCACCTGGACCATTCGACAAAAAAATTCCATCTGGTTTTAATTTTGAAATCTCCTTAGCGGTTGTTTTGCAAGAAACTATTTTTACATCACAATTATAATCAGAAAAATATCTTAAAATATTTTTTTTAATTCCATAATCAATTGCAACAATCTTAATTATTTTTTTGGTATTTTTTTTATATCCAGTCTCTTTTCTCCAAGTTTTAAAACCTTTCCATGAATAAGTTTTTTTTGTTGATACTTCTTTTGCAAGATCTAGACCATTTAGACCAGGCCATTTGATTGAGTAATTAATTAATTTTTTTATATTAAATTTGCCTTTTTTGTTATTTGAGATTGTTCCTTTTGGAGCGCCTTTATCTCTTATAAAATTTGTTAAACTTCTAGTGTCTAATCCAGTTAAACCAACTATTTTATTTTCTTTAAGCCACTCATCTAATGTTCTTAAAGCCCTGTAATTCGAGGGAGATGTAATCTCAGAATTAAATATAGCACCCTTTGCCCAAACTTTGTCTGATTCCAAATCCTCATTGTTGGTTCCAACATTCCCAATATGAGGGAATGTAAAGTTGATAATTTGTCCAGCATATGAGGGGTCAGATATTATTTCCTGATATCCAGTTAAAGAAGTATTAAAACAAACCTCTCCGGTTGCTGTACCTTGATATCCAAGGCCAATACCTTTGAAAACTAGCTTATTATCTAGAGCTAAAATACCTGTAGGATATGGATAATTAATTGCAATTTTATTTTTTTGTTTTTTGATCAATTACAACTCATGAGTTAAAGGTCTATACAATAAAACCTTTTTTTGCGCAACACATCTAATGTATATTTTGTAAAAAAAATATTTTTCTTTTTGAAGAATATTTTTAATAAGCTAAAATTAAATATGTCATTAAGAGAAAGTGTAGAGTCAGACTACAAAACAGCTTTAAAATCTAAAGATAAAAATAAAATATCAACTTATAGGTTAATTTTATCTGGTATTAAAGATTTAGATATTAGCAATAGATCTGGGGCAAAAAAAAAAGAAACAGATGATGAAGATGTTAAAAAGTTATTAAAAAAAATGATTAAACAGCGTAGCGAATCAATTGAATTGTATAAAAAAAATAATCGTAAGGATCTTCAGGAAATAGAAGAACAAGAAGTTGCATTAATTAGCAGATATTTACCTAAACAGATTAGTGAGGAGGATACTAAGAAAATTTGTGAAGAAATGGTTAAATCAACAGGCGCAAACTCAATTAAGGATATGGGAAGAGTTATGGGTGAATTAAAGAAAAATAATGCTGACAGTATCGATTTTTCTAAAGCTGGAGCAATTATAAAAGAATTATTAATGCAAAAATGAAATACCCAAAAGAGTACTTACAAGAAATAAAAACTAGATTAAAAATTTCAACTGTAGTTTCAAAAACAGTTAGTTTAAAAAAGAGAGGAAAAGAATATGTTGGGCTTTCACCATTTAAGACTGAAAAAACACCATCATTCACTGTAAATGATGAAAAGGAATTTTATCATTGCTTTAGTACTGCAGAGCATGGAAATATTTTTGATTTTGTAATGAAGACTCAAAATCTTAAATTTGGAGAGTCAGTCAAATATTTAGCAAATTTAGCAGGGATGAGGCCTTATACATTTTCAAAAGAGGATGAAATCAGAGAAGAAAAGTGGAACAAATATAAATTGATATATGCAAAATACGTTGAATTTTATCATCAAGATCTTTTTAAAAACCCTTTAGCAAAAGAGGCAAAGAACTATTTAAAAAATAGAAATTTAACTATTGAAGAAGTAAAGAAATTTAAAATTGGATATGTTTCAAATGATGAAAACTTTAAAGAAGAAATTTTTAAGGAATTTACTGAAAGTGAAATCAAAGAAACAGGATTATTTTATTTCGATGAAAATAAAAAAAAATATGTAGATAGGTTTAGAGACAGAGTAATTTTCCCAATAAATAATATTTCAGGTGATCCAATAGCTCTTGGAGGTAGAATATTAAAAGATAATAAGTACCTTGCTAAGTATATTAACTCACCAGAAACTCCATTTTTCAAAAAAGGATCCAATCTTTATAATCTAGATTTTACAAGAAAACTTTCAAATAATATTGATAACATATTTCTTGTTGAAGGCTATATGGATGTGGTTGGTCTAAGTAAAAACAAAGTGGAAAATGTAGTTGCAAATTTGGGTACTTCTTTAACCACAAGACAAATATTAACTCTTAATCAATTTTTTCAACATATTACTGTTTGTTTTGATGGTGACGAAAGTGGATATAAAGCAGCTTTAAGGGCAGCAGAAAATTCTATTGTTGAATTAAAACCAGAAAAAGAAATTTCGTTTTTATTTTTACCCAACAAATATGATCCAGATAGCTATGTTAATGAAAAGGGAAAGGATTTTTTTGAAGATTTTTCTAAAAATAACTCTGTGCCTATTCATAAATTTATATTTAATCACTATTCTAAAGAAATGAATGATAACCCTTCATCAAGAGCTATTTTTGAAAAAAAATTAAGATCAATTTCTTCAACAATTAAAGATGAATTCATTAGAAAGTATGTGCTTGAATATTTCTTAGAAAAAATTTCTGAATTAACACCAAATACAAACTTTAAATATAATAAAAATTACACAAAACTTACAAAATCACTCAAATCAACTCAGAATTATTATAATGAAACGAAGTCTTTATCAGCCATTGATATAAAGGAATTTTCTTTTCTATATATTTTACTAAAAAAGCCTGAGCTAATAAGAGATAATTTTAATTTAATTGAAAATGTAAAATTATTTAGTAATGAAAATAAATTATTTCTTGAAGAAATTTTATCTCAATCAAATAAATTTCAAATTACAGATTTTGAAGATTTTAATATAGACCAGAATTTAATAGAAAGAGTTTTAAAATACGCTTCAATTAAACATATAGTGTTAAAAAATTTTAATGATGATGTAAAAATACTAGAAATTTTATCTGAAATATTAAGGGATTTGAAAAATCATGAACTTGAAATAAGAATAGAGGAGTTAGAATCAAGATTTTCCAAAGATCTGAGCGAAGTAACTTTTAATGAGCTAAAAGAGCTTAAAAAACAACAGAAAATCAATTAAATTATAATCAGAATCCAATAGATTTTTTCTATTTAAGCATTATATACATTCTGAACTTTTTTATTGTGGAACGAATAATTACAAAATCATTTGCTAGATTGATGGGCAGGGGTGTCCATAGAGGCTTCATCACTCATGAAGAATTAAATAAATCTTTAGGAAAAAGAAATTTATCAAACGAAAACTTGGAACAAGCATTCATCCATATTTTAGATGAAAAAATAATACTTGTTGAGAAGAAAGCTGACTTCAAAGTTCTGAGAAAAAAAGATAACGGATCTAAAGAGGAAGGCAAATCAATTGAGAAAAGTGACGACCCAATTAGAATGTATCTAAGAGAGATGGGAGGAGTAGAACTACTTTCTAGAGAAGGTGAAATTGCCATTGCTAAACGAATAGAAGCAGGAAAAGATGTAATGTTAAATGCTCTCTCCCAAAGTCCAATTACAGCTCAACAGTTTTTTGAGTGGAATGACAAGCTTCAGAATGATGAAATTCTAGTTAGAGAAATTATTGATATTGATACCAATTATATGGAAGATGAAGATACTGGACAAAGTGCAAAACAAAAAAAATCAGATGATAGAGGTGACACTCAAAATAATGAGGAGAATAACTCTAATTCTGATGATGACGAGTTCAACCCGACTCTTGCTGCGATGGAAACTGAGATTAAACCTAAAGTTTTACAAACAATTAATAATTTAACAAAAGAATACAATAAACTAATAAAATATCAGAATGAAAAATTAGAATGTGTTTTAAATTCAAAATCATTTTCACCATCTAAAGATAAGAATTATAAAAAAATAGTTGATGATGTATTAGAAAATATTAAATCACTCCAGTTATCTCCTTCTGTCTTAGAGGACTTGGTACAAAAACACTACATAGAAAATAGAAAAATAGTATCACTCGAGGGAAATTTGTTGAGACTTGCGCTAAATGAGAAAATTTCTAGAGACGAATTTATAAAATTTTATATTGGTAATGAGATAAATCCAAATTTGAAAAGTTTCTTAGATACAAATGAAATGTGGAAAAAGTTTTTTCAAAAGAACAAAATAGAATTCAAGAATATAAGAGACAGACTAGTAGAGATAAGCAAGAAACTCGGAATATCTGTTACAGAATTTAAATTAATGGTAAGCAGAATTCAAAAAGGCGAAAAAGAGTCAAGAATAGCAAAAAAGGAGATGGTCGAAGCTAATTTAAGATTAGTTATTTCTATTGCTAAAAAATATACTAATAGAGGTTTGCAATTTTTAGATTTAATTCAAGAAGGTAATATAGGATTAATGAAAGCAGTTGATAAATTTGAGTACAGAAGAGGATATAAATTTTCTACTTACGCTACGTGGTGGATAAGACAAGCAATTACTAGATCAATTGCAGATCAAGCTAGAACTATTAGAATACCAGTACACATGATTGAGACAATAAATAAAATTGTTAGAACCCAGAGACTAATCTTGAGCGAATTTGGTAGAGAGGCTACACCAGAAGAGTTAGCAAAAAAATTAAGAATGCCATTGGAAAAAGTAAGAAAAGTATTAAAGATATCAAAAGAGCCTGTATCACTTGAAAAACCAGTTGGAGACGAAGAAGATAGTAGTTTAGGAGACTTTATAGAGGACACAAAAGCATTAGCACCCTTAGAACAAGCGATTAAATCAAATTTGAGTGAAGCAACAACTAAAATTTTATCCACTTTAACTCCAAGAGAAGAAAGAGTTTTAAGAATGAGGTTTGGAGTGGGCATGAATACCGATCATACTTTAGAAGAGGTCGGTCTTCAGTTTTCGGTAACTAGGGAAAGAATTCGTCAAATTGAAGCAAAGGCTTTAAGAAAATTAAAACATCCAAGTAGATCAAAACAATTAAAAAGTTTCTTAGAAAGCTAAACTAGAGAAGGAGCTAAATAAGGGCCGTTAGCTCAATAGTAGAGTACTGCATTGACATTGCAGGGGTAGTTGGAGCGTAACCAACACGGCCCACCATATGTATTACTAATGCCAAATACTAATTTTAAATTCCAGTTTAGGTTATTCATAATTTTAACAATTTTTTTATTAGTGGAAGGTTTTTTTTATTATTATTCTTACAAGCTAGCTTACTTTTGTTTTGAGGAATTAAGTTTTGAAAAAAAATGTAATTCAGCCTTCACTTTTTTTGATAAATCTAGAAATGGATATAATCCCTTGATTTGGAATGAAAGTAAACTAGTAGAGTCCTTTCAAATATTGTTTCTTTTATTAACAATCTATCAATTAATAAAAAACATAATTTATAAAAATAAATATAACTTTTCAAAAATTTTTTTATATTTTTTGTATTTTTATACACTTGGTATAATTTATTTTTTCTTTGAAGAAATATCTTGGGGACAGCACTATTTAAAATGGGAAACTTTTGAGATATTTGAAGAACTGAATAATCAAGGTGAAACAAATATTCATAATATTTCTAATATATTTGACCAACTCCCTAGAGGAATTTTAACTTTATGGTGTGGATTTTCAATCTTTCTTGTAAGATTTCTAAAATTGTTCTCTTTAAAAAAAACTTATATTGACTTTGTTCTTCCATCTCAAAAGATAAAATATATATCGATAATATTATTAATATTTTTACTCCCAGATTTACTTGTAGACCAATTAAATTTACACCCTGGATATAGTAATTATACGCATACAATAAATTTAGCAGAAATTTACGATTTTTTTACATTTAACTTTATAAGACTCTCGGAATTCCAAGAATTAATTTTTGCTTTCTATATTTATCACCATACTTTATTTTTTAAAGAAACTTTAAGATAATATCTTGAATGAAGTTTATAAAAAGAGTAAAACCTTTTTGTTTTAGGGCCTGTAGCTCAGTTGGTTAGAGCAGTACACTCATAATGTATTGGTCCCAGGTTCGAGTCCTGGCGGGCCCACCAAATATACTCTGATTTTTCCCACTATTTATTTGATCAAGAACTCTTCAAAAGACTTAAAAAGAAAATTAATGTCATCATTATTATTCTGCATAATAGATTTAAACTCTTCTTTCTGAGTTCTAGCTAAACTTAATCCCTCAACAATGAGATCTCTTATTAGTGGCCTTTCGGGGTTTTTAGTATAAATTCTCCAATTTATCTCAATTCTTGGATTCTTAGATGTTTCTTCTAATATTGTTTCCACAATTGTATATTTTTCATTTATTTTTTTTTCAGAAACGACGTTTATTTTTGGGTTCGAATAATCTACTAAGCGACTAGAAAAACTTTTCAAAAAATAACTTCTAAAAAGTTTTTTATATTTTATTTTTTGATCCTCGTTTAAATTTTTTCGATATTTACCAAGTGTGTACATTCCTATCCCATCTATATCTACACTCCTTTCTGCAATGTTATTTAATTTAATAATTTTTGACTCCACTGGGTCCGAGCTCGATAATATTGCTGAAGCTTCATTAACAATTTCATTTATCAATTTACTTGGTTCTTTTGCCTCTAAAGAAATTGTAAATAGTACAAACAAAAATATTGAAGAAAAAAACTTAGTTTTAAACATTTTCGATTATTGGGTATCTATTTCTTCCCAATCATCATCGTTCATAGTTTCTGTAGTCTCATCAAGATTTAAAATTTTTCTTTTTCTATCTTGTAAATAAAGACTTCTGACTGATGCATAAAGATCTAAAGAATTTTTTTCTAGACTGTCAAATGCTTCTAAATTTTTTGCTCTAAAATCAACTCCAGCAGTTAATTTAGAATAATAATAATCAGAATTTTCAAAGTATTTGGTATTGTTAGATACTGTAACATTGTACCAAGCGTCGCCACCTGAAAAATTAGCTATTGATCCTAAAGAATCTCGAATAGTTGTAGGCCCAAGAACAGGAAGCACAAAATAACATCCTTCTTTTACTCCCCAAGTTCCTAGAGTTTGTCCATAATCCTCTTTATCTAATTTATTTAATCCGTAATAAGAAGCTACATCAAAAATACCTGCAATACCAAGTGTTGAATTAATAGAAAATCTCAATGCATTAATACTCGCCTCCTTTACCTGTCCTTGTAAAATATTATTAGGCACTGTGACAATATTCGATAAATTACTAAGAGCATTACTAGTTCCTGATCTAATTGGTTTCGGCAAGTGTCTATAGCCTTTTGCAACAGGTTTAAAAAAGATTTTGTCTAACCCCTGATTAAAAGCAAAAATACCTCTATTAATAGTTTCAAAACAGTCTTTTACCTCGGAAGCACTTTCTTTAGTTTTATTTTTTATTTCTAAGGTACCATCTGATCCAGCAAAAACGTTGAACGTTAGCAGTTGAGACAATAAAAAAATAGAAATTATTAAAATTTTTTTCATTAAGACCGTTTATATTATATCTTCTATTTATTTAAAGATTTAATTGTTTAAAATAATACAGAAAAATGTTCAAAAAATGATTATTAACTACTCCCCAAATTTTAATTTAAAAAAAAGAGACAAAAATAAAATAAAGTATTTAATTTATCACTATACTGGAATGAAAAATGATAAATCAGCGATTAAAAAGTTAACAAGTTTTAATTCTAATGTAAGTTGTCATTATTATATTACTGCATCAGGAAATCTTATTCAAATGGTTCCTGATTTGTATATAGCCTGGCATGCTGGTAAATCCCATTGGAGAAATCATAAGTCTCTAAATTATAATTCAATTGGTATTGAAATTTCAAATCCTGGTCATGAATTTGGTTATAGAAAATTTAAGGATAGACAAGTCAAATCTTTAATTAAAATTTCAAAGTTTTTAATTAAAAAATATAAAATTGATAAAAAAAATATATTAGGTCATTCAGATATAGCTCCTTTACGAAAAATAGACCCTGGAGAAAAATTTCCATGGAAACTTTTATCTAAAAATAAAATTGGAATTTGGCACAATATAAATTCAAGAAAAACCAAAACATTTAGGGATAAAATATCAGAATCAAATTTGGTTAAATTTATTAATCTTTTAAAAAAAATTGGTTATAGAATTGAATATTCTAAATCTAATCAATTAAAAAAACTTATAAAAATTTTTCAAATGAGATTTAGACCTGAGTTAGTTGATGGAAAATTAGATCTTGAATGTTATATGATTGCTAAATCCCTTGTTAATCTTAAATAATTAATGTTGAATTTTTTATAAAAATTTATATTGTACTTTTGCCAGATAAATGACTTATCGCTTTAATTTATTAAAGAGGAAAGTCCGGGCTCTACAAAGAAACAGTGCCAGTTAATGGCTGGCGGGGGCGACCCTAGGGATAGTGCCACAGAAAATAAACCGCCTTAT
>CACCWT010000020.1 GCA_902549785.1 uncultured Pelagibacteraceae bacterium | reverse complement strand
CGCAGACCCTGAAGTCAAGCAAATGGTGAACGGAAAAAGTGTTGCGAGATTAAGTCTTGCTACAAGTCAATCCTGGAAAGACAAAAATACTGGAGAAAAAAAAGAAAAAACTGAATGGCACAGAATAGTTGTTTTTAATGAAGGTTTGGTAAATGTTGTTCAACAATATTTAAAAAAAGGGGCACAAGTGTACGTTGAAGGACAACTTTCAACAAGAAAATGGAAAGATGAACAAAGTGGACAGGATAAATATTCTACTGAAATTTTAATCCAAGGGTATAATTCATCATTAACAATGCTTGGAGGTGGTAATCAAAATAATATTGCTTCACAAGATAATAAACAAAATTTTGATGATAGTCCTGCACCAGATCAAAGCGGCTTGGACGACGATATTCCATTTTAATTAATATGGAAAAAAACGAAATTTCAAAAATAAATAATAATATTAAACCAATCTCAATGTATGATGAGATGAGTTCATCATATTTATCTTACGCTATGAGTGTTATAGTAAGTAGAGCATTACCTGATATCAGAGATGGATTAAAACCTGTTCATAGAAGAATTATTTATGCAATGCACAAAGGTGGTTTTGATTGGTCAAAACAATTTAGAAAGTCTGCAAGAATTGTTGGAGATGTAATTGGTAAATACCATCCTCATGGTGATCAAGCTGTTTATGATGCTCTTGTTAGAATGGTTCAAGAATTTTCAATGAGCTTGCCTTTAGTAGATGGGCAAGGCAATTTTGGATCTATAGACGGAGATCCTCCTGCAGCAATGAGATATACAGAAACCAAACTTGCAAAAGTTTCACAGTTTCTAATTGATGATATAGAAAAAAATACCGTATCCTTTAAAAGCAATTATGATGAAACAGAGCAAGAACCTGTTGTATTACCTGCTCAATATCCAAATCTTTTAGTTAATGGTGCTGGTGGTATTGCAGTTGGAATGGCGACAAGTATACCTCCTCATAATTTGGGTGAAGTTATAGATGGAACTTTAGCCTTGATTAAAAATAAAGATATTAAAATAAATGAATTAATGAAACATATACCAGGTCCAGATTTCCCAACAGGAGGATTAATAATTGGTAAGGATATAATTAAGCAAGGATACAAAACCGGAAGAGGATCCTTTAAAATTCGTGGAGAAATTTCGGTTGAAAATCTGAAAAATGGAAAAGATAGACTTGTAGTTTCATCTATACCTTACCAAATCAACAAATCTAACTTAAATGAAAGAATTGCGGAGTTAGTAAGAGATAAAAAAATTGAAGGTATAAGTGATATAAGAGACGAGTCAAACAGCGAAGGCATTAGAGTATCCATTGATCTTAGAAGAAATGTTGAACCTGAGACTGTTAAAAGACAATTATATAAGTATACATCAATAGAGTCATCTTTTGGTTTTAATTCTTTAGCAATCGTTGATCAAAAACCAAAGACTTGTAATTTAAAAGATTTTTTAGAAAACTTTTTAAAGTTTAGAGAAGATGTTGTTATAAAAAGAACTAAATTTGATCTTAAAAAGGCAGAGGAGAGAGTTCATATTTTATTAGGACTATCTGTTAGTGTTGAAAACATTGATAAAGTTATTAAAATAATTAGATCTTCTAAAAACCCTGAAGAGGCAAAAAATTCACTTTTAAAAACAACTTGGAAAATAATCCAAGCATCAAAACTTATTAAATTAGTAGATAGCAAAAATTACAAGGGAAAGTATGTATTATCTAATGATCAGGTAACTTCCATATTAGAACTTAGACTTCAAAAATTAACAGCTATAGGTATTAATGAAATTGAGATAGAAATTAAAAAATTAGCTGTTGAGATTTCTAAATATAAGAAAATTATAAATTCTAAAAATGAGTTGTTAAGAGTAATAAGCAATGATCTTCAGACAATTAAAGATAAATTTTCAGTTCCTAGAAGAACAAAAATTATAGATGCTGTATTAAATTATGACATAGAAGAGACAATACAAAAAGAGTCAGTAATAATTACAATAACACTTCAAGGATATATAAAAAGAGGTGCCCTAAGTGGAGTTAAGCAGCAAAAAAGAGGTGGAAAAGGAAAATCAGGAATAAAAACTAGAGAAGAAGACTCAGTTGTTCAAACTTTATCTGTGGATACACATACATCGTTATTATTTTTTTCTACAGAGGGTTTAGCTTATAAAGTTAAAGCCTGGAAAATACCTGAGGGGTCAGCTTCATCTAAAGGTAAATCCCTCTTCAATATTTTACCCCTAAAAAACCATCAATCTATTAGTTCGATTATGCCTTTTCCAGATGAAGATGTTGATAAAAAAAACATGCATATCATATTTGCAACTAGCAAAGGGAAAATAAGAAAGAATAATTTAGAGGATTTTTTATCTATTAATGCTTCTGGAAAAATTGCAATGAAATTAGACACTGATGACAAGATTATTGGGGTAAAAATATGTACAGATGATCAAGATATTATGCTAAATACAAAATTTGGTAAATGTATTAGGTTTGAATCTAAAAAACTAAGAGTTTTCAAGGGCAGATCTTCTAAAGGCATAAGAGGCATTAATCTTTCAGAACAAGATACAATAGTTTCGTTATCTATAATTGATAAAGATGATATTAAAAAAAGTAAAAGTAAAACTAAAGATGAAAAATCTGAAATGAAGGCTAAAGAAAAATTTATCTTATCAATTACAGAAAATGGTTATGGCAAAAGAACATCTCATTATGATTTTAGAGTTACAAATCGAGGAGGAAAGGGAATAATTGGTATTGTAAATTCCCCAAGAAACGGTAATGTCTCATCTTCTTTTCCTGTTTTTGAGGGTGATCAAATATTAATTTCTACCAATAAAGGTAGAGTGATTAGAACTGCTGTGAAGGAAATAAGAATTGCTGGAAGAAACACACAAGGAGTAAGAATTATTAAATTAACAGGTGACGAAAAGGTGGTTTCTTCAATTAAATTAGATGATAATTTAGTTTAATGAAAAATATAGCCATATATCCTGGAACATTTGATCCAATAACAAACGGTCATATAGATGTTATAAAAAAAGCTCTAAAGCTCGTAGATAAAATCATTGTTGGTATATCTGACGGTAACGAGAAAAATTTTTTATTTCAGATAGATGAGAGATTAAAAATCGTTTCAAAAGCTTTATATGTAGACCTAAAACTTCCAAAAAATAAAATCAAGGTGATTAAATTTAATTCCCTAACAACAAAACTATGTAAAAAATATAAGTCAAACTTAATTCTTAGAGGTTTGAGAGCTGTTTCGGATTTTGAATATGAGTTTCAACTAGCTGGAATGAATAGAAAATTAAATAATAAAGTAGAAACAGTTTTTCTTATGTCTGATGTTGAAAATCAGATTATTTCATCGAGATTTGTTAAAGAAATTGCTTTACATAAAGGTGATTTAAAAAAATTTACAACTAAAAGCACTATCAAGTCACTGAAAGAAGTTTATGCTTAAAAAAATTATTATTCTAGTTATATCAATATTACTAACAACAGCTTTAAATGCAAAGGAGAATACAATGATACTTAAATTAAAAGATGGAGATGTAAAAATTGAATTATTTCCAAATGTAGCACCAAACCATGTTAAAAGAATAACAGAACTTGCTAATAGTGGTAAATACGATGGAGTGGTTTTTCATAGAGTAATCGATGGTTTCATGGCTCAAACAGGAGATGTTCAATTTGGAAATTCATCCTCTGATAGTTTCAACTTAAGTAGAGCTGGAATGGGTGGTTCAGACATGCCTGATCTTAAAGAAGAATTTAACGATCTTCCACACGATAGGGGAACATTGTCAATGGCAAGATCTTCAGATCCGAATAGTGCAAACAGTCAGTTCTTTATTTGCTTTGGTCCTACACCTCATCTCGATAGACAATATACGGTATTTGGAAAAGTAATTGAGGGCATGGAGTTTGTTGATATGATAAAAAAAGGAGATGGACCGAATGGGTCTGTTTCTAATCCAGATAAAATAATTAGCTTTAAATCTGAGTAGAATTTAATGGATGGAAGACATAAAAAAGAATTTTTCTTTTAGCGTAAAACATCAAAGTAAAAATTATCGTGTTGGATTAATTGAAACTCATCGTGGGGATATTAATACCCCTGCATTTATGCCTGTAGGTACTCAAGCAACGGTTAAAGGAGTTTTTATTGATGATATTATTAAAACAGGAAGTGAGATAATTCTCTCTAATACATATCATTTAATGATAAGACCTGGCACAGAAAGGATTGGAGCGGTTGGTGGATTACATAAATTTATGAATTGTAAACTTCCTATATTAACTGACTCTGGCGGCTATCAGGTGATGTCTCTATCTAAACTTAATAAAATTGATAGAGATAAAGGTGCAATTTTTCAATCACACATCGATGGAAAAACTTTTATTTTAAGTCCAGAAGAAAGTATTAAAATTCAAAAAAAACTCAACTCAGATATTGTTATGGTGATGGATGAGTGTCCAAAAAATAGCAATGATTACGAAAAAATTAAAAACTCGATGAATTTATCTACAGAATGGGCGATACGATCCAAAGAAGAATTTGGATCTAATCCACATAAAGCTTTGTTTGGTATAGTTCAAGGAGGTCTATTCAAAGATTTAAGAAACGAGTCACTTGATAGATTAATCGATATAGAATTTGATGGTTATGCAATAGGTGGTCTGGCTGTTGGAGAAACTCAAAAAGAGATGTTTGATGTATTAGACGGCATAAAAGATAATTTACCCATTGATAAACCAAGATATTTAATGGGTGTAGGAACCCCATCTGATATATTAGGTGCAGTTAAAAGAGGTATAGATATGTTCGATTGTGTCCTACCTACAAGATCTGGAAGAACTGGATTAGCTTTTACTTGGAATGGCAGAATTCAAATAAGAAATTCTGAAAATAAATTAGATAATACACCTCTAGATAGTAGTGTAACTAAATTTGACCTTAATAAATATTCTAAAAATTATTTGAATCACCTTCACAATACTAATGAGATGTTGGCCTCAATGATTTTAACGTTAAATAACATAAACTTTTATCAAGAACTTATGTATGAAATTCGAAAAAATATTAAAATGGGAACTTTTGATGAATTTTATGATAAGTATATTAATATTTTGTAAATTTTTACCATTGCCAAATATAAAAAAATCAATATAAGAATTTTCGTGTTGGGCCCTTAGCTCAGTTGGTAGAGCAATTCCCTTTTAAGGAATGGGTCGATGGTTCGAGTCCATCAGGGCTCACCAACTCTTTAGGCTAATGGTGGGTACTTCAGGACAATCTCATTGATCCAATTACTGATCTGGTCAATTCTTCTGTCATTCGATGGATGTGTACTCATAAATTCAGGGGGTTCTTTACCTTTATTTGCTTTCTTCATTCTTTCCCATATTTTGGTAGTTTCTCTAATATCGTAACCAGATAAAGAAGAAAAAATTAATCCTAAGTAATCAGCTTCACTTTCTTGTTTTCTTGTAAAAGGGTTCATTATTCCAATTTGAGACAATAACCCAACTGTATTCATACCAGTTGTTCTATTAACCTTAGATAATTTTCCACCAGTCGCGATATCTATTATTCCAGTAGTAGTGTTTAAAAGCACAGTTCTACTTGCTCTTTCAACTGAATGTTTTGCAACTGCATGAGCAATTTCATGACCCATTACAGCAGCTAACCCGTCATCATTTTTCGTAATATCTAACATACCAGTATAAACAGCAATTTTTCCTCCAGGCATACACCATGCATTTTTAACTTTTTTATTATCTATTAAAATATATTCCCAGTTAAAGTTTATTGTGGGATCATCCATATTATTTTTATAAAAATACTCAGATATTGATGTTTCTATTTTTGACCCAATTCCAATAATTTTATCTAAACTTTCTTTATCATCACTTAATTTAGCTTTTTGTTTTACTTTTTCATACAACTCAGCAGCTTGTGCATTTAACTTTGATTCTGGGATTAATTTTAATTGTCTTCTCTCTGTGATCGGAGTCGTAGTACAGGCATGTAAACCAGCAGAAAGGCAGCCACAACCCATCAAATATATAAAATTTCTTCTATTCACTTTTCTTAATATTTATATTACATGTAATTCATAATCAATTAAAGTTATGTCAAAAATTAGAAGAAAAAGAATTTCATTTATAGCAAGACTAAGAAACTACTTTATAACAGGAATTGTTGTTTTAGTCCCTATTGGTATAACATTATATCTTACAACTTTTTTTATATCAATTTCATCGAAATTAATTCCACAAGGAATAAATCCAAATAGCTACCTACCATTTGCGATACCGGGTTTAGAAATATTACTTTCGGTAATCTTTATTACTCTTGTAGGTGGACTATCACTTTCATTTATTGGAAAAAAATTTTTACAGTTATTTAATGATTTATTAAAAAAAATTCCAATTTTAAGGACCATATATTCTGCTATTGGACAAATGACAGAGACATTTGCACCAAAAAAAGGATCAAAAAAAAGTGTAGTTCTAATTCAGTACCCAAGAAAGGGCTCATGGGCAGTTGGTTTTGCAACAAAAGAGAATAAGGGTGAAATTTCAAAAAAAACTAATACAGAATTAGTGAATGTATTTGTTCCTACTACACCAAATCCGACTAGTGGTTTCTTGCTAATGTTTCCTAAAAGTGAGGTTGTATATCTTGATATGACATTTGAGGAAGCTTCAAAATTTATAGTTTCAGCTGGTACCTCGGATACTAAATCTAAATAGTCTCATTAATTACAGCAACTTTATCATAAAGCTTTATAAGCTTGTTAAAACTGTTAGTCTCAAAGTTGTTTTTTTCAATTTTTTTCACCTCTTTTTCCGCAATGTTAAAAAGATCTTCATGTTGAACAGGGTCTGCAAGGTTAAATTTTTTTAAGCCACTTTGTTTAAATCCTAAAATATCACCATATCCTCTTATTTTTAAATCTTCCTCAGCAATTTTAAAACCATCATTAGTATTTTTGAGAATAGTTATTCTCTTACGGGCGTTCTCACTTAGCCCTGTTTTAAACATGAGTATACACGATGACTCTTTATTACCTCTACCAACGCGTCCTCTCAATTGATGAAGCTGAGATAATCCATATTTATTTGAATTTTCAATCACTATTACGTTTGCATTTGGAAAATCAATTCCAACTTCTATTACAGTCGTTGAAACTAATATATCTATCTTTCTATCATTAAACTTATTTAAAACTTTATCTTTTTCTTCCTTGATCATTGATCCATGAACAATATCAACTTTATCTTTAAAAATTTTACTTAAATATTTATATTTTTCTGTAGCTGATTGATGATCCATTTTTTTTGACTCTTTTATAAGAGGACAAACCCAAAAAACTTGATTTTTTTTTGCAATTTCACGTTTAATAAAATTAATAACTTCATTAATTTTTGTCTCATTTTTACTATATGTTTTTATTGGTAATCTATTTTCGGGCTTTGATTTAATTAAAGAAATGTCCATATCTCCATAAATTGTCATCATCATTGTTCTTGGAATAGGGGTTGCTGACATCACAAGTACATCACAATCTTTGCCGCCTTTATCTGATAGTTTTTTTCTTTGATTCACCCCAAATTTATGTTGCTCATCAATTATTATTAAACCCAAATTAAAGTAAGTAATTTTTTCTTGAAAAAGAGAATGGGTGCCTATCAAAATATCAATTTTATTATTTAAGAGATCGTTTAAAATTTTTTTTCTTTTTTTATATTCTGTTTTCCCGGTTAATATTTCAGGATTACAATATTTATTAAAATTTTCTAATATAAATTTATAATGCTGAATAGCTAATATTTCGGTTGGGGCCATTATTGCAACTTGATAACCTGCTTTTGCAACATTTAATGCAGCAATTACTGAGACTATTGTTTTTCCTGATCCAACATCTCCTTGTAACAATCTAAACATTTTTTGTTTTGACCCCATATCTTTATTTATGCTTTTTAGTGAAGATATTTGATCAATTGTAAGTTTAAATTTTAAACTATCAATTATTTTACTTTGATACTGATAATTAATAATTTTATTTTTTTTTTTTATTTTTTTAATTTTCCTTCTTATATTTGAAGAGAGTAAAAAATTTGCAAAAATTTCATCAAAAACTAGTCTTTTAAAATATTTTGTACTTCGAACTTTTGTTATTTCTTCTTTATGAATTTTAATAACACATTCCTTCCACGTTACATGATTAAATAAACTCGATATTGTTTGTGGCAACCACTCCTCTAATTCAGGCAAGTTTTGAAAAACATTATTTATTACTTGATTATACTTATTTAATGTTAAACCATCAGAAAGACTATATTTACTTTCATCATTTATAATATTTAAATTACTTAAATTTTTTGTTGTTGGATTAACAAATTGAAATTTATTTCTAAAGTTATTTGCCTTTCCATGTATAATTACTTCTTCATTTAAGGGTAATAATTTTTTGATATATCCCTCATAACTATTAAAAAAAATACAATCCAATTTTACACCATTTTTTTCACATATTACTTTATTAGGTAAATTTCTAATTCTTGGAAAATTATATTTAATTGGTGTAACTTTAATATTATAATTTCTTCCCACTTGTAGGTCTTTAATCTCTGTATCTTCGGCAGTTTCTATTTTTGATATAGGCAAATGCCACAGAAGATCAAAAATTGTGAATATTTTTTTCTTGTTAAATGAATTTAATGTTTTTTTGCCCACACCTTTAATATTATCTATAGGTGACAATAAATATTCAAAATTACTCATTAAATATATATATATTGGTATAAGTAATGAATTCAAATAAACAAAATTTAATTAATAAAATTATTTATAGATCTCAATATCGAGGCACAAAAGAAATGGACATATTTGTCAGTAGTTTTGTTAAATCCATTATTGATTCATTATCAATAGATGATTTAAAAGATTTAAACAAATTGGTTAACATGAATGACGAAGATATTTCTAAAATTTCAAAAAATGAAATGAGTTTTGAGAATAATAAATTATCAAGATTATTAATTGATTTTAAATGAATGGCGGAGAGACTGGGATTCGAACCCAGGAAAGAGTTGCCCCTTTGTCGGTTTTCAAGACCGATGCTTTCAACCGCTCAGCCATCTCTCCGTGAGGAAGGTTTAATTATTATTAATATATATTTCAAGAATAAAATGACTTAAGTAGTTACTTAAACTATTCAAATAATAAAAAATGAACAAAAAAAAATTTAATAAAGGAGTTTTGTTAACATCCTTTGGTTCATTTTGGTGGGGTTTTTTTGGAGTTATATACTTTAAATATATTTCTTTTGCAGGTCATTTAGAAGTATTAATTCATAGAAGTGTCTGGACAGCTTTTTTATTAATTATAACAACTTTCATGTTTTCTAAATGGAGTATTTTCAAAAATATCCTTAAAGATAAAAAAAAATTACTTATACTCTTTATTTCTGGCTTCTTAATATTTATAAATTGGGGAGTTTGGATTTATGCAGTTAGTGTAGATAAAATAATTGATGCTAGTTTTGGCTATTTTATAATGCCAATTATAAGCGTTTTCTTGGGTTATTTTTTTTTTAAAGAACCAATTACAAAAAAAGGCAAAATTTCAATTTTTTTAGTAGTTATCTCAGTTAGCTATTTACTATTATTGGATTTTAGTTCGATTCCATGGGTAGGATTAATCGTAGCTTTGAGTTGGAGTTTTTACAATCTGTTGAGAAAAAAAATTAATGTTGAGACCGATATAGGTCTTCTCATTGAAAGTTTGTATATACTTCCTTTTGCATTAGTTGCATTTTATTTTATAAGTATAAATAATTATAACGATTTCAGTTTATCAAATCCGTATTTAATGCCATTATTAATGTTAGCAGGACCAATGACTGTGATTCCCCTTTTCTTATATGTGAGGGGAGTTGAATTAGCAGGACTTGGACCAGCAGGAATGATTTTTTATATTACTCCTACTTTGCAATTTTTACTTGGTTTTTTCATTTATAATGAGCAATTTAATATAAATCAGTTAGTTAGTTTTATTTTAATATGGATTGCTGTATTTATATATTTGAAAGATATTTATGAAAAAAATTAAAACCTATGTTTTTTTTCTTTTTGTTATCATAAATTTTAATGCTCACGCAAATGACCTTGAATTTGAGCAATGGAAAGAGAAGTTTAAATTAATTGCTCTAGAAAGAGGCATAAGTTTGAATACAATTGAAAATACTGTTGGTAAATCTTCTTTTTTAAAAAATGTTATTAAATATGATAGATACCAACCAGAATTTTATGAGGATACTAAAACATATGTTTCTAAAAGAGCAAATATAAAAAAAATTAATTCTGGAATAAAAATCTATAACATAAACAAAAAAGTAATTGATAAAATTACTAATGAATTTTCTGTAGATAGAGACTTACTTTTGTCTCTAATGGGAATTGAAACTAATTTTGGCAATTATCTAGGGAAAATGGATATAGTTTCATCCTTGGCAACACTAAGTTATGATAAAAGAAGAAGCGAATTTTTTACATCTGAACTCATAACTCTTCTAATCTTATTCGATAATGGAATTATAAATCCAAATAATTATTTAGGATCATGGGCAGGAGCATTTGGTAATTTCCAATTTATGCCATCTACTATTAAAAATTATGCAATTGATTATAATAGAGATGAAACCATTAATTTAAAGAGCATAGAGGACTCATTTGCATCTGCAGCAAATTATTTAAATAAAATAGGATGGGATAATAATACTCCATGTTTTTATAAAGTTGAACTTATTAATGAAACACCCCATAAATATTTAAATACATCAGCAAAACAAATTAAACATAAAAATAAAATATCTTATTTAAAAAAATATATTAAGAATAGTGAAATTCTAAATCATCTTGATGGTTTAGAAGCAGCTCTTGTAACACCTGATTATGATATTATTCCAGATGCAAAAAAACTAACTCCAGCATATGTAGTTTTTGATAATTACGAATTAATTTTAAAATGGAATAGATCTTTAAGATTTGCTTTAGCTGTTTGTACATTGAAAAGTAAGTTTAAAAATGCAATTTAAATATATTTTATATCTTATATTTTTATCTCTATTTGCTTGTGAACATCATTCTTCAAATATTAATATTAAGAACAAACCCGAAGAGACAAAATCCATAGTTAAAAAAAATGAAATTAAAGAAATACAAAAAATTGAAAAAAAAGAATTAGTTAATATTGTTTATTCTAACAAAGGTTTTGCTTTAATATACAGTGATGATACAAATAATTCATTAGAATATAAATTAGATAATGCATCTATTAATATATTAAGTCCTAATCTACCTAATGGAACGCCAGTTAGAATAACAAATATAATTAATGGAAAATCCTTATTAACTGTTGTCAAAAACAAAACCGTTTTACCTATCTATTACAATTCAGTAATTACAAATAGAATTGTAAGTGAATTATCAATAAATCCAAGTGAACCTTATGTATACATTGAAACTATCAATTCTAAAAAATTATATGTTGCAAATGACGTAAAAACATTTGATGAAGAAAAAGAAGTCGCTAATAAAGCCCCCGTTGAGGATATAATGGTTCAGAGTATAAGTCTTGAAACTAAAAAAAAAGAATCTAAGACTGAAAATTTTGTAACAAATTTTAATTACATTATTAAATTTGCTGATTTTTATTTTGAAGACTCCGCAATTATGTTAAAAAATAGGTTATTTGATGAGTATAAAATTGAAAATATTTTAATCAAAAAATTGTCAAAAAATAATTTTAGAGTTTATAAAGGACCTTATAAAGATTTTGAGAAATTAAAGAAAGGATTTCATAATGTCGAAAATCTCGGTTTTGATAGTATTGAAATAATTAAATTATGAGAATTAAAAATTTATCTTTAATTTTAATTATTTTTGCATTCTTGATAAAGCCTGTTTTTGCTAACTTTGATGTAAATGCAAGGACTGCTATTGTTCAAGATTACCTGTCAGGCAAGATATTGTTTGAAAAAGATGCCGATAGACAAATATTTCCAGCTTCAATGACAAAAATTATGACTTCAATTATAGCTTTTGATTTGCTTAAAAGTGGTGAATTGTCGTTGGATGATAAATTTTTTGTCTCCGAAAATGCATGGAGATTGTCTCAAGCGGGATATTCTTCAATGTTTATAATGGTTGGAGATGAAATAAGCGTTGAAAATTTATTAAGAGGTATCATTGTTTCGTCAGGCAATGATGCTTGTATTGCACTTGCTGAAGGTATTGCTGGAACAGAAGAAGAGTTTGCAATTATGATGACTGAAAAAGCAAGAGAAATTGGTATGGAAAATACTAACTTTTCTAATTCTTCTGGAATAAATTCTCCAAACAATTTATCAACTGTTAGAGATATATTAATCATGTCAAATTATTTGATTAAAAATTATCCTAAATATTATGAATATTACAAAGAAACTGAATTTACATGGAATAGAACTGGCGGAGATCCTATTAAACAAGGTAATCGTAATCCTCTTCTTTATAAAAATATTGGAGTTGACGGAATAAAGACAGGGTATCTTGCCTATGAAAAATATTCACTTGCTTCAACTATAAAAAGAAATGAAAGAAGAATAATTGCAGTTGGAAGTGGTTTTGTCTCAAAAAGTTCAAGATCAAAAGAGTCGCTTAAACTGCTAACATATGGATTAACTAACTTTGACACAATTAAAATTGCTAAGAAAGATGAAATATTTGATGAGTTACAAGTTTGGCAAGGAACTCAAAAAACTGTTAAATCTTATATAAGTGAAGACGTTTATAAAACAATTCCAAAAGCAAAAAAGAAATACCTAAAAGTTTCAATTGATTATCAAGGACCGTTAAAAGCTCCAATATTAAAAAATGACATAATTGGTAAAGTTAAAATTACCTTTAAAGATAAACAAATAGGAGAATATGATTTATTAGCTTTTGAAAATGTAAAAAGACAAAATATATTTTCTAGATTTATTTCCTCAATAAATTTTCTGATCTGGGGTGATGTCTAAAAACCCTATAATAGTCTTCGAAGGCATAGAGACTTCTGGAAAATCCACCAGTCTAAAAAAAGCTATTAAATATTTAAAAAAAAAAAAAATTAAATACATTAGTTTTAGAGAACCTGGTGGCACTAATCTTTCTGAAAAATTAAGACAATTAATGTTGAATAAAAAATCAAAATTAAATAACAAAACGGACTTATTTTTGCTTATGGCATCTAGATCAGAAAATTTTGATAAAATTTTAAAAGAGAATTATAAAAAAAAAGTTATATTGATTGATAGGTTTATAGACTCGACATTAGCATATCAACATTACGGCATGGGATTAG
>CACCWT010000019.1 GCA_902549785.1 uncultured Pelagibacteraceae bacterium | reverse complement strand
TGCAGGTTTTTATTATAAGACTTTTATGTGGCCTAAAAGTTTCTGGAAAAAAATTTATGAACCGTTGATAAGATGGTCCGCGGGACTAGGGAAATCACCAACAAAACCTGATCCTGAATTGTATGACCATAAACATGTCCATTGTGATGTATTGATTATAGGTGGTGGTATTTCTGGAATTATAGCATCAAAAATTGCTGCTAAAAATAATTTAAAAACTATATTGATTGAAGATAAAAATATTCTTGGAGGGTCAACAATATTTCAAAAGAATGAAAATTATAAAATTAATGATAAATATTCAGGTGAATGGATAGATGAGGAGATAGCAGAACTTAAAAAATTAGATAATTTAACAATCAAAACTAGAACAAGCTTAGCAGCTTATCATAGTTATAATTACCTCTTAGCAAAAGAAAATATTTCAGACCATCTACCATTGGATAAAAGAAATGGTGGTATCAGACAGAGATTATGGAAAATCAGAGCTGATAAAGTAATAGTAGCAACTGGTGCTATAGAAAGACCCCTTGTGTTTAATAATAACGATAGACCAGGAATAATGCTTTCTAACTCCGTAAAAAAATATTTAGACTTTTATGGTGTGTCTTGTGGATTCAAGAATGTGATATTTACTAATAATGATAGCGCTTATGAAACGGCTGTTTCCTTGAAAGAAAAAGGAATATCTGTCGAAATTATAGATATAAGAAAAAAATCTAATTCAATAAACTTCTAAAAAAAATATTATCTATAAAAAAATTTAATTCTGAAAATAATTCTAATAGTAAATTTAATCCATTTCATAAACTTAAAATTAAAATCAAAAAAGAAGTTGTTCCAATGGGTTTTAAAGTTAGAAACTATAATTTTCCTAAGAACAACCTAAATCCAAGGGAATGGAATAAAATAATTAAAAAAAAGGATACAGTTTTGATAGATGCACGGAAATCTTTTGAGTATGATGTGGGTACTTTCAAAAAATCTTTAAATCCAAATATAGAAAACTTTCGTGAATTTCCTAAATATTTAAATCAATTTAAAAATAGCGAAAATATAGCAATGTTTTGTACAGGCGGTATCAGGTGCGAAAAAGCAAATATTTATTTGAAAAAAAAAGGATTTAAAAATGTATATGTTTTAAAAGGCGGAATTATTAACTATCTGAATAATATTAATAAAAAAAATAGTCAATGGAACGGCGAATGTTTTGTTTTTGATAATAGAGTTTCAATTAAACATGGCTTGAGGCAGGGGAGTTATTCAATTTGTAGTGGTTGCAGAAAACCTGTTTCTATCAAAGAAAAAAAATCTTCTAAATATTTAGAAGGCATTCATTGTCCAAAATGTCACGATTCTTTAACAGATGATCAAAAATCAAGATTTGCTATGAGGCAAAAACAGATATTACTTGCAAAAAAATTAGGTAAGAGACATATCTTCAAAAAAGAATATTAAAATAATAATTAATTTATATGGACTTGCTTAAAGAAAATATTCCTGTGCTTGTAAGAAAACTTGCAATACCAGCAAGCGTTGGAACGCTCTTTCAAACTCTATACAATATTGTAGATACATTTTATTCTGGACTAATTTCACCAGAGGCTCTATCAGCTTTGAGTAAATCTTTTCCAATATACTTTATAATTGTTGCAACATCTATTGGTGTTACTGTAGGTGGAACTTCATTGATAGGAAATAGTATTGGAGAAAAAAATGAAAAAAATGCTTCGTACTATTTTACTCATATTATAATTTATGGTTTACTAATTTCAGTTTTTATAACATTTATAGGACTCTATTTTTCAGAAAAGGTATTTAATCTGATGGGATCAACTCAAGAAATTACAAATTTGGGTCTCCAATATACAAATATTATGTTTTATGGATCATTCCTATTTTTCCTTGTTGTTTCATTAAATTCGCTTTTACATGCTGAAGGAGATACAAAAACATACAGAAATGTTTTAATCCTTAGTTTTCTTTTAAATATAATTTTAAATCCCATTTTAATATTTGGGTTTTTATTTATTCCTGCAATGGGAATGATGGGAATAGGTTTATCAACAATTATTGCACAATTAATAGCATTTATAATTATTCTTTTTAAAGTTTTACAAAATCCACGTGTTAAAAAAATTACAATTGAATATTTTAATGTAAAATTTATTTTTTTAAAAAATATTTTCTTTCAATCAATGCCAATATCTATTGCAATTTGTGGATATGCTGTAGCAGCTACATTTATTTTCACTTATGTTGGTCAGACAAGTGAACTAGCAGTTGCTGGGTATGGTGCAGCTACGAGAATAGAGCAGGTTGTTTTACTGCCAATACTGGGAATAAATACTGCAATAATCTCAATTATAGCTCAAAACTTTGGTGCAAATAACTTTGATAGAGTTAAAGAAACCTACTTCGTTTCAATTAAATATGGCCTTATCTTGATGGTTTTTTCAGGGATATTAGTTTATTTAACAGCCGATATAGTTCCAAGGTTTTTTTCTAGCAACGAAGTGGTATTAGAATATGGAAGAAGGTATTTAAAAATTGCAGCTTTCATATTACCGGCTTACCCAATTTTCTTTTTATCTAATGGATTTTTTATGGGTTTGAAAAAGTCAAATTATGCAATGGTCAATAATATGATGAGAAATGTACTAGTGCCAATATGTGTTTTCTATTTAGCTAAATACTTATCAGCAGACTTTGATACTTTTTTTTGGCTATGGTTTGTTTTCCAGTGGACACTATCTATACTTTTATTTACGTATGTTAGTTATTATATAAAAAAAAAATTAGATAAATCTAGCACTGTCCTTAATCCACAACCATAAATCTTCAGAAAAAGATCTTCTTACAAAAAGATTAATTTCATTGATTTCTTTATGGTGGATAATCACATCTGTATGATTTAACAGGGTTTGTGTAACTGAGTTTTTAGTTTTTTTGAAACTTTCATAATTAAATGGCGATCCAGAGGAAAGAAGATCAAAAGTCCTATTGCCTTTTATATTAATACAAATCCATTGATTTGAGACATCAACGACTGAACCAAAATTGAGTTTTGAAATTTCATTAAAAAGGTTATTGAATAATTGTCGATCTTCACCGTTAAAATATACTAACCATTCGTCTGGACTTAGCCAAAGTGTATTGTATTGTTGATTTGATGAACTTGTATTAGGCTCAATAGGTAAAATTATAGATAAGATTTTCCCTATTTTGGTAAAAAATTCTTTCTTTTTTCCTCTTAAATTTATTTTTACATTTGGTTCAGATAATGAAATTTCGATACCTTCAAATGAACTTTTTTCAAATTTAGGATATTCTTGATTAAGCATTAATCCTCTTATTTTCTTTATCTAGAAAAACAGAGTCAGAAACTGTTACATTTATGTTTTTATTTTCCATTGGTACAATAAGCTTTTGGCCATTCATTGTTTTTCCACTTTTTACGACAGCAAGTGCAATTGATTTATTTAAATTTGGGCTAAAATAACTCGATGTTACATGCCCAATCATTTCTATAGGTTTTTTGCTCATATCAGAAACAATCTGAGCTCCTTCTTCTAATATTACATTTGGATCATCTGTGAGTAATCCTACAAGTTGCTTTCTATCTTCTCTAATAGTATCACTTCTATAAAGTGATCTTTTTCCAATAAAATCATATTTTTTTTTGCTAACTATCCAATCCATTTGAAGATCAATTGGAGTCATTGTTCCATCTGTGTCTTGACCGACAATAATAAAACCTTTTTCAGCTCTTAATAAATGCATGGTTTCTGTTCCGTATGGTGTAATTTTAAATTCTTTTCCTGCCTCAATGCATTTTTCCCATAACGATTTTCCATATTTTGACTCTATGTTAATTTCATAGCTAAGTTCGCCAGTAAAACTTATTCTCATTATTCTACAATTTATCTCATCAATTTTGCCATTTTGATAAGACATATGTGGAAAAGCATCATCACTAAAATCTTTATCTGGAAATATTTTTTTTAATATTTTTTTAGAGTTTGGACCACATATACTTGCTGTCGAGTAGTGGTCTGTGACTGAAGTTAAGTAAACATCTAACTCAGGCCACTCTGTTTGTAAATAATCTTCAAGTTTTGAAAGAACATTAGCTGCTCCTCCTGTTGTGGTAGTCATTAAATAATGATTTTCACCTAATCTTGTCGTAACACCATCATCATAAACCATGCCATCTTC
The DNA here is from genome assembly GCA_902549785.1 of uncultured Pelagibacteraceae bacterium. The sequence continues at coordinate 9,289 of CACCWT010000019.1, read as the reverse complement.
ATTTAACATCAATCCATATCTGCATTTTCCAATTCCTAATTTTGACCATGCATTTGTGTAAATTCTATTTAAAAATTCAGATGCATCAGTTCCTTGAATATCTATTTTTCCAAGTGTAGAAGCATCTAAAATTCCTGCACTATCTCTAGCTGCCTTACTTTCTCTTTGAACAGCTTCATGAAGACCTTCGTTATTAATAGGGTAGTACCAAGGCCTTTTCCATTGTCCAACATTTTCGAATTTAGCTTTATTTTGAATATGCCATTCATGAATTGACGTTTTTCTTATTATATCAAAAAAATTACCTACACTTCTTCCAACTATTGATCCAAAAGTTAATGGTGTGAACGGAGGTCTAAATGTTGTTGTTCCTAGTGTACCCATTTTAACTCCAGCTGTATCTGCAATAATACCCAATGCATGCATGTTTGATAATTTGCCTTGATCAGTAGCCATACCAGTCGTTGTGTAACGTTTTACATGTTCAATAGATTTAAAACCTTCTCTGAGAGCAAGTTTTATATCTTTTGCTGTAGAGTCATTTTGAAAATCAATAAAAGATTTGCATTTACCCTCTGATATATAATTTGGTAATAGCCATATATTTCTTTTATCTAATTCTTTTGAGTTTAGTACAGAAGTGTTATCAAATTCAGTTTCACTGACCTTCAAAAAATTCTTTACCTTTTTATTTGTAATATTAATTATTTCTTCAAGTTCAAAGTCACCATTACATGAACCAACATTAATATGATTTTTGTCGATTTCATTTGGTATAAAAGTTTGATCAATTTCTCTAAAATCTAACTTTCCACCAGATTGTGTGTGCATGTGGACCATCGGTGTCCAACCACCACTTATCGCCAAACAATCACAGTTAATTCTAATTTTATTTCCAACAACATTTGATCCATCCTCTGATAAATTCATTATCTCAATAGAATATATTTTTCTAAGACCAAAAGTGTTAACCACTGTTGAGTTCCAATAGATTTTAACTCCAAGTCTTTTTTTCATTTTAAAAATCTACTTCCAGGTTTGGTAATTGGAATTTTTTTTAGACTTTCAGGAATATTTTTTTCTTTATAGGTTGGAATTTTTAATTTTACTTGTGAAATAATTTTTTTTCTTTTTATTTGTAAAGTTTGCATATTAGATCTATCAATTAAACATGCAAATCCTAATAAAATTGCACCAGATTTTTTTATTAGCTTAGCACACTCTAAACTTGATTTTCCTGTCGTTATGACATCTTCAATAATTAAAACTCTTGATTTTTTTTTTATATTAAAACCTCTTCTTAATTTAAAATTTCCATTAACTCGCTCACAAAAAATAGTTTCTTTTCTTAAAACTCTACCTATCTCATAGCCAATTACAATTCCACCCATTGCTGGTGAAAGAATTAAATCTATATTTTTAAATGTTCGTTTTATTTTATTTGCTAAAGATTTTGTAAATTTTTCAGATTTACTTGGAAAGCTAAGTAATTTTGCACATTGAATATATGAAGGTGAATGTAGTCCAGATGACAATACAAAATGTCCGTCTAACAAAGCATTAGTTTTTCTTAAAACTGCTAAAGAGTTTTTTAAAGAAAGCATATTTTTTATTTTTGTGTCTAATAATTTTAAATTTATATTCTTTTTGTTTTAATTCACTTATCAATTTTGTAAAGTTCTTAAGGTCATGTATGATTAAATTAAATTTGAAATTAATCCTGCTATTGAGCTTTTCTACCATTTCTACACTTGAAATATTAACAAAGTTTTCACCAATCATAGTTGTTACATCACCCATTTTTCCAGGTTCGTCTGGAAGAGAAATCCAAAGTGTAGTATTATATCTTTTTTCCTTAATCGGTTTGCTGTTTTCACGGTACTGCCAATAACGTCTAATTGCTGCACGTGCTTTTCCTGTTTTTGTACTAGTTAACCAATGTAGAGAGGGGGAGGCTTTTTTTAGATGTTATAATCTTAACAACATCACCATTTCTTAATATTGATTGCAAAGCACTTTCTTTTCCGTTTATTTCGCAACCAACAGCAGCATCTCCTATTTGAGTATGGACTGCATATGCAAAATCTATGGGTGTAGCATTTTTAGGTAACTTAATAATTGATCCTTTTGGAGTAAAACAAAAAGCGTTTTCTTGAAACATTTGAAGTTTTGTATATTCGTATGAATCATCTGGGTTTTCGTTTTTATCAATAATTTCTACTAAATCTGCTAACCAATCATATTCCTTCCAAGTTAAAGAATTAAATTTTTCAGATGATTTATATTTCCAATGAGAAGCTATACCTCTTTCTGCGAACTCATGCATTTGCTTTGTTCTTAATTGTATTTCAATAGGTCTTTTATTTGGTCCAATAATAGCTGTGTGCAATGATTGATATTTATTGATTTTAGGAGATGAAATATAATCTTTAAATTTACCGGGTATACAATTCCATTTACTATGGAAAATTCCTAAAGCTTTATAGCAATCATCAATATTATCTAAAATAATTCTAAAACCAATTATGTCTGTTATTTGCTCAAGAGAAGTTCTTTTTTTTTGAATTTTTCTCCAAATTGAAAAAGGAGTTTTTTCTCTTCCAACTATTTTTGGTTCAATATTTTTAATTTTAAGTATTTCAGAAAATTCATCAGAAATATTATTGAAATTTATAAGATTGTTTTCTTTTATTTTATCTAATCTGTCTTTGATTAATTTTCTTGCGTCTTCATTTAAAACTTCAAAAGAAAGATCTTCTAACTCATCCCTTATGCGATGCATCCCCATTCTGTCTGCAAGTGGAGCATAAATTTCCATAGTTTCTTTTGCTTTTCTAATCTGCTTTTCTTTATTAACAACCTTGATTGTACGCATATTGTGAAGTCTATCAGCCAGCTTAACCAATAAAACTCGAATATCTTTAGATGTTGCAAGTATTAATTTTCTAAAATTTTCTGCTTTAGAGTTTGATATAGCTTGATTTTCAAACACTGAGATTTTTGTGACACCGTCTACTAAATCAGCAACCTCTTTTCCAAATTCTGCCTCTATTGTGTTGTAAGTCGCATGAGTATCTTCTATTGTATCATGAAGTAACCCTGTGGCTATAGTTGCACTGTCTAGCTTTAACTCAGTTAAAATATTAGCAACTGCTATTGGATGAATAATATATGGAGAGCCCTCATCTCTTTTTTGTTTTTCATGGGCCTTTAAAGCAAAATCATAAGCTTTTGACAAAGTTTCTGGATTAAGAAACTTGTTATAATTTTTTACCTTATTAATTAATTCTTCAGATTTAAGCATTACTATTTATATCATTTTATTAAGCAATTTTAATACCCAATAACTGATCTGAGGTTAAATTTGACATTAAAATAACAATATTTTTATTAAATTTAGGGTGAACCCAGTCTTTATCTAATTCGTATAAGGGAAACAGAACAAAATTTCTATAATGCATTCTTTTATGTGGAGTATTAAGTTTATGATTTCCAAGTTTAATATGTGTAATTTCACGATTATAATCAATAATATCAATATCGCATACTCTTGGGTGATTTCTTTTTGACTTGGTTCTACCTAATTTTTTTTCAATTTTTTTAATTTTTAAAAATAATTCTTTTATATTTAATTTTGTCTCAATCAATATGAGAGAATTAATGAAATCGGGATGATTTTCATTTGGCCAGGACTTTGTGCTGTAAAATTTTGATTTTTTCTTTACAAAAATTCCCTGTTTTTGGATTAAGTCTATACATTTATTTAGGTTATTTTTCTTGTCTCCTAGATTAGAACCTAGCGCCAAATATGCTATATTAACTTGATTTTCTAATATATCTTGCTTTTTCACGGTTCCAATCTCTTGTTTTTTTTGTGAGTCTTTTATCAAATTGTTTTTTACCTTTTGCTACTGCAATCTCTAATTTTGCCTTGCCCTTTTTAAAATACATTTTTGTTGGAACAATAGTCAAACCATCTTCATGAATTCTGCCAATAATTTTATTTATTTCTCTTTTATTTAATAATAGTTTTCTTTCAGAGTAAGGGTTATGGTTTGAATAACTCGCTTGTTTATAGATAGGTATGTGTGAATTAATTAAAAAAATTTCTCCATCTTTATCTACAGCATATGAGTCAGCTATGTTAACTTTCCCTAATCTTACTGATTTTATTTCAGATCCTTTTAAAACAATACCGGCTTCAAATACTTCTTTAAAAAAATAATTAAAAGATGCTTTTCTATTAATTGTGATAATTTTTAAACCAGGAATGGTTTTTTTATTCATTAATTAATTTAGCAGATAAAAGTGCCTTTTTCACCTCGACTTTTGTTGGTTCTAAAACTGTTACTAAAGGTAATCTCACATTTTCATCACAAAGACCGATTAATTTAGCTGCATATTTAACTGGGGATGGGTTGCTCTCAAGAAACAAAGATTTATGAACTGGTTGAAGAATTTTATCTATCTCTTCTGCTTTTTTTTGCTCATCTTTATCTTCAGATTTTGAAAATTTTTGCATATCAGAACACATTTTAGGAGCTATGTTAGCTGTAACAGAAATACATCCTACGCCTCCTCTTTTATTATACTCATAAGCAAGACCATCCTCTCCTGTTAGTTGGATAAATTCATTTCCAATTTTTTTGAAAGTCTCATCTACTCTATTCAAATCACCAGTTGCATCTTTTACGCCAACTATGTTCTTCAATTCAAAGAGCCTTGCCATAGTATCTACTGTCATATCAATAACTGATCTGCCAGGAATATTATAGATTATGATTGGTATACCACATTTATCATTTATAGCCTTGTAATGCTGATATAAGCCCTCCTGAGTGGGTTTGTTATAATAGGGTGTAACTATCAAGGCACCATCTGCACCTGCCTTTTCTGCGTGTTCCGTAAGTGATATGGCCTCTGTAGTAGAATTTGATCCGGTGCCTGCAATCACAGGAATTTTTCCCTTTGCTTCTTGTATGCATAACTCTATAACTTTTTCATGTTCTCTATGAGAAAGTGTTGGAGACTCACCCGTTGTACCAGCTGGTACAAGCCCATTTGTTCCATTTTCTAAATGAAAATTAATAATTTTTACATAAGTTTCCTCATCAAGACTATCGCCTTTAAATGGTGTTACTAAAGCTACATTTGAACCTTTAAACATAAATATTTATATCATAAGTTATCAAAAATGATTTTTAGAAAATCTATATTAATACTAACAACTATATTTTTTTTTAGCTTTTTTCAATCATCATATTCAAATGAAATAATAATACCTGAGAAAAAACCTACATTTAAAAATCAGATAGTAATACCTCCGTTGAAACCTGGAACATTTGATGAAAAACAAAGTTTAAAAGATGATAAAGATTTACCTAAAGAGATATTTGGAATTTTATTACCTCCAAAAAAACCACTTGTTGTTAAAAAACAGATATTAAGAACTGCAAAAAAAACAAAATACTATAGTGAGAGAGATTTTGAATATGCAAAACAAGCAATTGGATTTATGGAAAAATCTAATTGGAAAGATGCAAAAAATATAGCAAAAAAGGCTAGAGCTCAATCAATATATGATTTCATTGAATGGAGACATCTGCTTACCTCAGGAAATAAAGTAACTTTTTCTGAATATAAAAGGTTTATCGAAAGAGTTAAGGATTATCCAAGATTTGATAGAATTAAATATCTTGCTGAACACAAAATAAATTTACAAAACCATTCTTCTACAGAAATCATTAATTGGTTTCAAAGTAACGAGCCATTAAGTGGATATGGAAAAATGATGTTAGGTGAAAGTTTAATAAAAATAGGTAGATCAGGGGAAGGTATTAAACTAGTCAAAGAAGGTTTTGTAAATGCTGACTTAAATACAAATAGTCTAAAATATTTTAGAAAAAAATTTAAAAATATTTTAGATACTTCAGATTATATCAAACGAGCAGATTATTATGCGTGGGAAGGTAAACACTGGGACCTTAAGAGAATTATTAGATATTTACCAAAGGATTATCAACTACTTTATACAGCTAGACAAATATTAATAAGTAGAGGCTATGGTGTTGATGAAGCAATAAAAAAAGTACCACAAAAATTAAAAAATGATCCTGGCTTAAAATATGACAGATTAAAATGGAGACGGAAAAAAGGTCGTGTAGATAGTTCATTAGAAATATTAAATGATATTCAAAATACAAAGAAATATTTAGTTAGACCTGATAAATGGTGGAAAGAAAGATCAATAATTGGAAGATCTTTATTATATAAAAAAAAATATAATACTGCTTATAAAGTAGTTTCAAAACATGCAATGTCAGAGGGCCCTGAATATGCTGAGGCAGAATGGATGAGTGGCTGGATAGCATTAAGTTTTTTAAAAAAAAATGAGCTGGCTGAAAACCATTTTAAAAATTTTTATTACAGCGTTAACTACCCAATAAGTCTTTCAAGAGGTGCTTACTGGTTAGGAAGAACTTATGAAAAAATTGGTGATAAAGAAAATTCTAACAAATGGTATTTAGAAGGATCAAATTATTTAACAACTTATTATGGTCAACTTTCACATATGAAAGTTAAACCCCAAGAAAAATTTGAACTAGATAAATTAATGTTTGTTGATGATAAATATGAGCAAGAATTTTATTTAAAAAAACTTGTCGCAATTGTGGATTTACTCGATTATTTAAATAAAGATAAATACACCAAACATATATTAAGACATTTAGCTAATGATAATATAGAAAAGGGAAGCGAGGTTTTGGCTGCAAAACTGGCGTCTGATATTTCACGATTTGATTTTGCAATACAAGTTTCTAAAATAGCATCATATCAAAAAAGATTTCATAACCAATTTAATTACCCAATCATGAGTGTACCAAAATTTGTTGGCGGCAGGAAAATTCCTGATCCAGCTTTAATATTATCTATTATAAGACAGGAAAGTGAATTTGATACATCAGCTAGAAGCAGAGTTGGTGCTCAAGGATTAATGCAGCTTATGCCATACACTGCTAAAACAGTTTCAAAACAAGCTAAACTTGGTTACTCTAAATCAAAATTAACAACCGACCCTGAATATAATATAAATTTAGGATCACATTATATAGCTGGATTGATTAGTAATTATAAAGGCTCCTACCCTTTTGCTACAGCTGCTTATAATGCAGGACCCAAAAGAGTTAAGTACTGGAAGAAATTAAACAAGGATCCCCAAAAAAAACAAATAGATTATGTGGATTGGATTGAACTAATAAAATTTAAAGAAACCAGAAATTACGTTCAAAGAGTTTTAGAAAATTATAATGTATATAGGTACATATTGTCTCAAAAACCAATTTATCTCAGCGATTTTTTTAAAAATAAGCCACTATATTAATGGCGGAAGGAGAGGGATTCGAACCCTCGGTACACCTTTTCAAGCGTACGGCGGTTTAGCAAACCGCTGGTTTCAACCAGCTCACCCATCCTTCCGTACGTAGATGTGTAACTTGAAATCATTGAATATTCAATATTAATCAAGTAATTTCTGGCAATTATGAAAAACAAATATTCGATATTCTCACTAATTAAAAATGCTTTTTCGCAGCATGAAAATTGGAAGCAAGCTTGGGGAGATCCTGAGCCAAAAAGAGAATATGAAGCTATTATAATTGGTGGTGGTGGCCACGGTCTAGCAACAGCTTACTACCTAGCTAAAAAGCATAACATGAGAAATATTGCTGTTTTAGAAAAAGGCTGGATTGGTGGAGGAAATACAGGAAGAAATACAACAATTATAAGATCAAATTATTTGTGGGATGCAAGTGCTGGATTATACGACCATGCATTAAAGATTTGGGAAAATTTATCTCAAGAATTAAACTACAATATAATGTTCAGTCAAAGAGGAGTTATGAATTTAGCCCATAACCTTCAAGATGTAAGGGATTTAAAAAGAAGAACTCACGCAAACAGACTTAATGGCATTGATGCAGTGTGGTTAAATACAAATCAAGTAAAAGAATTTTGTCCGATAATAAATACTTCTCCAGATATAAGATACCCAGTTCTTGGTGGAACATTACAAAGAAGAGCAGGAACTGCTAGACATGATGCTGTTGCATGGGGTTATGCAAGAGGTGCAGATGAAATGGGAGTTGATATAATACAAAATTGTGAAGTTAAAGGTATAAAAAGAAATGGAGATCAAGTTGAAGGTGTTGAAACATCAAAAGGATTTATAAAAACAAAAAAAATTGGTGTTGTTGCAGCAGGACACTCAAGTGTAATTGCTAACATGGCAGGATTAAAATTACCGCTGGAAAGCAAACCTTTACAGGCATTAGTTTCAGAACCAGTCAAACCAATAATTGACACTGTAGTAATGTCCAATGCTGTACATGCATATGTTAGTCAGTCTGACAAAGGTGAACTAGTAATTGGCGCTGGTACTGACGCTTATGTTTCTTATACTCAAAGAGGTAGTCACGATGTTGTTGAAGGAACATTAAAAGCAATTTTGGAACTGTACCCTATTTTTAGCCGGATGAAAATGTTGAGACAATGGGGTGGAATTGTTGATATATGTCCTGATGCAAGTCCAATAATTAGTAAAACAAATATAAAAGGACTCTATTTTAACTGTGGTTGGGGCACTGGAGGTTTTAAAGCAACACCTGGATCTGGTGATTTATTTGCACACACTATTGCTAATGATGAACCACATAAATTAAATGCTGCATTTAATCTTAATCGATTTGTGAGTGGAGATCTAGTTGACGAACATGGTGCAGCCGCTGTAGCACACTAATGTTTTTAATAAATTGTCCATATTGTGGTGAAAGAGACCAAAGTGAATTTTCATGTGGAGGTGAAGCTCACATAGTTAGACCGAAACAACCAACTGAACTAAGTGATGATCAATGGGCAGAATATCTATTTATGAGAAAGAATATTAAAGGGGTTCAGTTCGAAAGATGGAACCATGCTCATGGATGTAGGAAGTGGTTTAATATGGTTAGAGACACATCAAATGACAAGATACATGCGGTTTATAAAATGGGTGAAAAACCACCGGTAGAATAAATGACAAAATATAGAGTTAATAAGACAAAACATGTAAATCAAACTAAGACAGTTTCATTTGATTTCGATGGAAAATCTTATCACGGTTTTGAAGGTGATACTTTGGCATCTGCCCTACTTTCAAATGGAGTTCATTTAGTTGGTAGAAGCTTTAAATATCATCGACCAAGAGGAATAATGTCTAGTGGATCAGAAGAACCTAATGCGATATGCCAAATAA
>CACCWT010000018.1 GCA_902549785.1 uncultured Pelagibacteraceae bacterium | reverse complement strand
TATGCCATTGATGAAGAATATTGGAAATTAAAAGATAAACAAATTAAAAAAAATATAATTATTTTTCTCATATTACTTACAAGTAATTTTCATTCATGAATAAGTTAATTCTTTTCATGCCCTCAACAATATCATCGGTGCTTCTAGCGTAAGAAAATCTTATCGTTGAATTACCTCTTTTTTGATCAAAATCTAATCCAGGAGTTATGGCAACTCCAGCTTTGTTTAAAACTTCCTTACAGAAATTGAGGCTATCAGTGGAGTATTTAGAAATATCAACATAAATATAAAATGCACCATCAGGAGGAGAAAATTTTCCTAATCCAGCTTTAGGTAATTCTTCTAAAAGTATTTCTCTATTTTTTTTATAAACATTTACATTTTCATTTAATTCAATGTTAGCGTCCATTGCTGATAACGCTGTTAATTGGCTTACATGTGGTGGACATATAAATAAATTTTGTGATAATCTTTCTACTTGTCTTACATGATCTTCTGGAACAATCATCCAACCTATTCGCCAACCTGTCATAGAAAAATATTTAGAAAAAGAATTTATAACATAACATTTGTCTGTTATTTCTAACGCTGTTGTGGGATTATTTTCATATTGAATACCGTGGTATATTTCATCACTTATGAAGCTAACATTATTTTCGTGTGCAGTGTTTATTAAATTTTTTAGAGTCTCCTTATCAACCATCGATCCAGTAGGATTTGCAGGAGATGCAACAAGAATACCATTTAAATTATTTTTTTTTATATCTTCAGGTACTGGCTGAAATTTATTTTGTATTTCAGTTTGAATATCTACTGGAATTAAATCTTGAGATTTTAAAATTTGTCTGTAACTAGGATAGCCAGGTGCTGCTATACCCACTCTATCACCAATATTAAACAAAGATGTAAAAGATAAAATAAAAGCTCCAGATGAACCCACGGTTATTACAATTCTATTTGGATTTAAATCAATGTTGTACCAATCTCCGTATAACTTAGAAATACGTTCTCTCAAAGCAGGAAGTCCAAGAGTAACTGTATAGCCTAAGTTATTATTAGATATTTCTTTAGTAATAAATTTTTTTGCTAATTTTGGAGCTGGGGTACCTGGCTGCCCTACTTCCATATGTATAATATGTTTGCCATTTTTTTCAGCTATTCTAGCAGACTCCATTACATCCATTACGATAAACGGATCAACATTGCTTCTTTTTGAATTTTTCATTTTTAATTTGATTTTAAAAAAATTTATAAATTAATTTTAAAAGTTCTTGCAGATTTTTCTTCGGAAATTTTAAGAATTTTGAATTTAGACGTTTTTTCTAATTTTTGACCTTTGTTTGTCACAAATGATTTCATTTTTTTTACTTCTCCCTCAGGCATCTTTCTTGTGTACTTAAGTGTATGTTTTTTCGAGCCTATAACAAAGATCGTTTTCATAATTTCTATATATTATAAAGTATCGATTGATCCAATAATATTCAAGTTTTTATCTGTCACAACAATTTCACCAGAAGATGTTCCAATATTTAAAATTGCCCCAATAACTACGTAGTGCGTAACAAATACAATATTATTTTTACTATCTATGCTGTCTAAAAATTCATAAAAATCTTTTATCTGTTTATCCTCATTAGCTGCAAATCTTATATCGTAGAATGAATTTAGAGCGTCAAATGTCTCGAAGTTATCAAAAGCATATTTTGCAGTATCTTTACATCTGCACCACTCACTAGAATAAATATTATCAATTTTAATCTCATTTTTTTTAAAAATTAATCCAATTTTTTTTGATTGCTGAATTCCTATTTCATTTAAATTTCTTTGAGAATAACAGTTTTGCAATTCAAAATTTTCTGGATCACCATTCCCTGGGGCAAGTGCATGTCTTATAAATATAAGTTTGCCTCCCTCTTTTAAAGATTCAATAACTTTGTCATTGGCAAATGAATAATTTAATTGAAACAATAAAACTGAAAAAATTAAAATTAATTTTTTCATCTTAAACAGATTGATCTTTAATTAGTTCCTTTATTTGAGGTATCATTATTTTTGGAGACCTCATTGATGGATAAATTTTTTTTACTCTTTCGTAGCTGCTTAAAGCTTTTTCATAGTTTTTTAATTTCATTTGCACTAAGCCTTGACCTGATAAAGCTCCAAAATGTCTTTTTTCTAATTTTAAAACTTCATCAATGTCGTCTTGTGAAGCTTGATACTTACCCATCAAATAAAGAACTGTAGCTCTTTTATTCCACGCTTCAGCCCATTTTGGATCCAGTTCGATAACAGTTGTAAATATATTTTCAGCTTTTTGGTATTCTTGACTGTTCATAAATGATGTTCCTCTAGATAATAAACTGGTTAAATTTTGATCTTTTGGATGAGTTGTCCAAATACCCCAAATTTTCATTTCAGTTTCCCTTGCTGAGATTTCGCCATCTTCTAAAAGTTTTTCAAAAAGTTTATCTAATTGATTATTATCTGCTGAATAGACCGGATTAAAAAATAAAGTTAAGACTATAAAGCTTTTTAAAATAATTTTCATTAATTCTTATTTTCCCCCAACAATCATACCTTCGACATGCATTGTTGGTGAATTGGTAGAATAATTAAATTCTAGATCGTCAGCTAGAGTTATATTTTGAAAAATATTATTTAAATTTCCAGCGATTGTTATTTCGCTTACCGGATATGAAAATTCACCATTTTCAATCATTATACCACTTGCACCTACGGAATAATCTCCATTAATAATATTTGTGCCGTGACCGATAGTTTCTTTTATGTAAAGAAGTTTTTTTTCTGATTTTATCAACTCACTAAAAGTTTTAGATCCGTTTTCAAAATACAGATTTGTTGTACCGCTTGCTCTACCATTAGACTTTCTGTTTATTTTTTTTCCATTGTATGTGTCAATCAAATAATCCTGAAGTATTCCATTTTTAATTAAATCTAAATTAATTATACCTATACCTTCACTGTCAAAATAACGTGATCCATTAGCTTTTTTGATATCACCACGATCATTAATATTTATTTCAGTGTTGAATACTTTTTGGTTTAATTTGTCCTTTAAAAAAGTAGTACCTTTTGCAATGGCACTTGATGAAATGGCGCTAGCAAAAATTGAAAGAAAGTTTTTTGATATTCTTTTGTCAAATATAAGGCTAATTTTTTCACTTTTAATTTTTTTTGGATTTAATTTTTTTACAGCATGATCCGCTGCGATAGATCCAAGCTCTTTTGGTTTTAAAATGTCATTATAAAATCTTTTACTAGTATATTCGTAATCTCTTTCCATACTTCCATTGCTTTTAGAAACAACTTCACAGTAAGCTGTAAATTGAGAAGTTTTATATCCATCAGCAAATCCATTTGAATTAGCTAATAAAAAATTTGATTTATTTTCCCCAAATCCTGAACCATTGGTATTTACAATTTTATTATTTGAAAAAGCCTCATCTTCTGCTTCTTTTATATAATTAATTTTATCTTCATTACTCAAATGAGTTTCATCGTATAAATCTAAATCTTTTAAACCGTTAAAATGAAGATCTTTATCTGGCAGTGAATTATATTCATCTTCGGGCGTTATCTTCATTGTTTCAATACATCTATCAACTAATTCATTTAAGTTACTCTCTTTAAGGTTTGATGATGCTATTGAGGATTTTTTTTTTCCTAAATATGTAGTAAGGACAACTCCAAGATTTTCTGATCTTTCAGAACCATCTAATTTTTTATTCCTAACATTAATATTTTCAGATACAGAACTCTGTACCAAAATACTCGCGTCAGTTGAGCCAAGTTTTTTTGATTTGCTAAGACAAATATCAGCAATTTTTTTTAGATAATCTTGATCTTTAATCATTGAGATTACAATTGAGTTCCACCAACTGTCATATTGTTTATCAACAAAGATGGTTGTCCAACACCAACCGGAACGCCTTGTCCTGCTTTTCCACAGGTACCAATTCCTGGGTCTAACATCATATCATTTCCAACCATTAAAATTTCTTTTAATGATGATGGTCCGTCACCTATTAGAGTTGCGCCTTTAATCGGAGCTCCTACTTTGCCATTAATTATTTCATATGCCTCTGTACAATTGAAAACAAATTTTCCTGATGTTATATCCACTTGACCACCACCAAAACTTACCGCAAATATACCCTTATCGACTGATTTAATCATTTCCTCTTGAGTGTTTGTGCCACCTAACATGATTGTATTTCTCATCCTTGGCATTACGACATGTTTATAACTTTCTCTTCTTCCATTTCCTGTGGATTTGGTATTCATTAATCTGGCGTTTAATCTATCTTGCATAAAATTTTTTAGAATTCCGTCCTCTATTAAAACAGTTCTTTCGGTTGGAGTTCCTTCATCATCAATATTTAAACTACCTCTTCTATTATCTATTGTACCATCATCTATTATTGTAACTCCTTTGCTAGCAACTTTTTTTCCTACTAAATCATGAAACGCAGAAGTTTTTTTTCTATTAAAGTCACCCTCTAAACCATGACCAACAGCTTCATGAATTAAAATAGCAGGCCAGCCTGGTCCGAGTACAACTTTCATCTCTCCAGCTGGTGAGGGTTTGCTTTCTATGTTTGTGTTTGCAATCCTAAAAGCTTCATCGCAAACTTTTTTCCAGTTATCGTTCTTTAAATATTCATCATAATCTTTTCTTCCACCAATTCCATAAACACCAGTTTCTTTTCTTCCATTTTTTTCAACCATCACTGACATGTTAATTCTTACCAATGGTCGATTATCTGATAATAGCTCTCCACCAGATCTAATAATTTCAATATTTTTCTTCTCAGCTAAAAGACTAGCTGTAACTTGCTTTACACTACTATCTTTAGATCTAGCATACTCATTCATATTATTAAGTAACTCTATTTTTGATTTCATTGATTTGCTTTCAATCGGATCAATGTCTTTATAAAGTTTTTGATTAGTTTTTTTTATTTCTGAGTTGTAAGTGCCACTATTGTTTTTTAAGGTTGATTTAAGATTATCACTTGAATTTTTTAACGATTTTTCTGAAATTTCATTTGAATGTGAGTAAGCCACGGTATCGCCTGTGACCGCTCTAAAACCATAGCCTAAATCAGAGGTATAGTTCGAACTTTTGATTTTATTATCATCTAAAACGATAGTTTCAGATTTTGTATCTTCGACGTAAAGTTCACCATCATCACAACTATTTAAAGTCTCTGAAACAATTTTATCAGCTTTTTCTAGAGATAATTCTGAGTTTTTTAGTAGAGAGGTCATAGATTATATTTAAGGGCGAATTATTTATAATCAAGAATGATATGCGCGATCATTGATCACATCAAAACACATAAATTAGCTAATTTTATCTAAAAAAAAATTGGTTAAATATTTTACAGTTGCTTTTGGGTTTTGTTCTGGAATGAAATGACCTGAATTTATTGCATGTCCTTCAATTTTTTTAGTTGTATATTTCTGCCAAATTTTTACTGGTTTGAACTGTCTACCAATTACACCCTTTTTTCCCCACAATACTTGAATAGGAATATTTAGTTTTTTCTTTCTGTCTTTTTTATCATGGTCCAAGTCAATTGTAGCAGAAGCTCTATAATCTTCACATGATCCATGAATTCTTTTTGGTTGCTTAAAACATTTTAAATAACCTTCTTCAACTTTTCCAAATTTATGATTTCCAGACCATTTATCTAAGCAGTATTTCATCCATTTTCTTGGATCACTCATAATCATTCTTTCAGGTAGCCACTTAGGTTGAATTAAAAAAAACCAATGAAAGTATGCTTTAGCAAAGACTTTAGTTGTTAATTCATACATATCTAAAGTGGGGCAAATATCTAAAACACTCAAAGCTAATATATTTTTTCTATGGTCCCTTGCTAATCTGTGAGCCACTCTTCCTCCTCTATCATGTCCAGCTACAAAGAATTTATAATAACCTAATTTTACCATTATTTGTTTCATGTCACTTGCCATTTCTCTTTTGGAATAATTAAAATGATTTTTATCTGAGGGTGGAGCTAAACTATTACCATATCCCCTTAGGTCTGCAGCAATAACTGTAAATTTTTTTGATAATTCTAGAGCAGTCTTGTGCCACATTAAATGTGTTTGTGGATAACCATGAAGTAAAAGTAACGGTGGACCCTTACCTCCTACTCTACAGAAAATTTTACCTTTTCTAACTTTTACGTATTTTGACTTAAAACCTTTAAACATGCTTTATAATATGAATTTTTGAAAGTATAACTAATCAAAGCTTAGTATCAATATTAATAATATTTAATTTGAATTTACTTTGTGCACCTGTATAAATTCGGATTTGTGAGAATTGAAGAAGAATTAAAACTAGATTATTCAGACGTCCTTTTTAGACCTAAAAGAAGTACGCTACAAAGTCGTAAAGATGTAAATCTTTTAAGAACATACAGATTTAAATATAGTAAAAATGAGTGGTCGGGTATTCCTATAATGGCTGCAAATATGGATGGGGTCGGAGAGCTTGGAATAGCTGAGAAATTATCTGAATATGGCATGATTACATGTTTAACTAAACAACATGATGTAAAAAAAATAAAACAATTTAAAAAAATTAAATCTATTTATAAAAATATAGCTATTAGCATTGGTACTAAAAAAGAAGATTTTGAAAATTTAAACAAAGTTTTAAGAGAGTTTGGATTTATAAAGTTCATTTGTATTGATGTTGCTAATGGTTATTCTGAATACTTTAGTAAATTTCTTAAATCTGTAAGAGATAAATATCCTACAAAAACTATTATAGCTGGAAATGTAGTTACTGCAGATATGACTCAAGAACTTATTTTATCTGGTGCAGATATTGTAAAAGTTGGGATTGGTCCAGGAAGTGTTTGTACAACAAGAATTCAAACAGGAGTTGGCTACCCTCAATTAAGTGCTGTAATTGAATGTGCTGATGCAGCACATGGTTTAGGAGCTCATATAATTGCAGACGGTGGATGTACATGTCCTGGAGATGTTGCAAAAGGTTTTGGTGGTGGTGCGGATTTTGTAATGTTAGGTGGAATGTTTGCAGGTCACGACGAAGGTAAAGGGAAAATAGTTAAATCAAACGGCTCAAAATATATTGAATTTTATGGTTCAAGCTCAGAAACAGCAAATAAAAAGCATTATGGAGGATTATCAAATTACAGAAGTAGTGAAGGAAGAACTGTAAGAATTAAATATAGAGGAAAAATAAAAGATACAATTCAAGATATTCTAGGTGGCGTTAGAAGTAGTTGCACATATGTGGGTGCTCCTTCATTAAAACAATTAAGTAAATGTACTACTTTTGTAAGAGTTGCAAAACAATTTAACGATACTTTCACAAAATAAAAATGAAAGAGTATAAAATTGCATCCATTGCAGGAGATGGAATTGGCAAAGAAGTAGTTCCAGAAGCTCAAAAAATTTTAAAAGAAGTTGCCAATCAACATCAATTTAAATTACGAATTGATGAATTTGATTTTTCATCGTGTGATTATTATGAAAAACACGGAAAAATGCTGCCTGATGATTGGAAGGATAAAATAGGGAGTCATGATGCTATATTTTTTGGCGCTGTTGGAATGCCAGACCGATATCCTGATCACATTACTTTATGGGGGTCATTACTTCAGTTTAGAAGAGAATTTGATCAAGGTATTAATTTAAGACCAGTAAAATTATTTGAAGGAATTAATTCTCCTCTTTCAAATAAAAAACCCAGCGATATTGACATGGTTATTGTTAGAGAAAATACAGAAGGAGAATATTCATCTGTTGGTGGAAAAATGTATCAAAATACAGAAAGAGAAATTGTAGTTCAAGAAACAATTATGTCAAAACATGGAATTGATAGAGTACAAAAATTTGCATTCGAACTAGCCAAAACTAGAAAAAGAAAAAAATTAACTAATGCTACTAAATCAAATGGTATATCTATAACTATGCCATACTGGGATGAAAGATTTAATGAAAATAAAAAAAACTTTCCTGAAATTGAAACTGATCAATATCATATTGATATTTTAGCAGCGAGATTTGTTCTTACACCAGAATGGTTTGACGTTGTTGTAGCTTCAAATTTATTTGGAGATATTCTGTCAGATTTAGGTCCAGCCTGCGCTGGCGCTATAGGTATTGCACCATCTGGAAATATTAACCCTACAAACAAATATCCATCATTATTTGAACCGGTGCATGGTTCAGCCCCAGATATAGCAGGGAAAGGTATTGCTAATCCCGTGGGACAAATATGGTCTGGTGCCATGATGTTAGATTATTTAGGAGAAAAAGAAGCTGCATCAAGAATAGTAAAATCAATCGAAAAAACTTTATTAGAAAAAAATAATAGAACAAAAGATTTAGATGGTGATAGCAATACTGCAGAATGTGCCAGTAAAATTCTAAGCAACCTGTAGATATTGAATTGCAAAAAAAATTGTACCAATAGAGGCAAAAGTAGAAATAAACAGTGCTTTAATAATATTTTCAGGACTAACATTGTAGGCTGAACATAATACTACCGCAGTATGTCCACAAGGTGCTACACTTACAAAAAATGCACCTGGTATTTTTTCAGGTAATCCAGCATCAAAAAATATAAATGCTATAATTAATAAAATTAGCGGAGATATTACCAACTTTAAAATAGAGATGGTTGAAGTTAATTTATTAATAACTTTGTGAGTATAAAAAGAAAGAGTAATACCAATTGCAAACAAACCAACAGGAGAAACACAGGCCGCTAAAACAGATAGCACGTAATCAATCGGTGTATTATCAATTTTATAGTTAAATATAAAAAGCAAAAGTCCAATTAAAATTGAAAATATCATTGGATTAAAAGTCACATTCCTCAGAAAAAACAGTAATTTAATATTTTTTTTTGTAGTTAATTCTAAGAAAAAAGTAATCACAGATAGTAATATAACTCCATCCATTAATATTATACTGGTAACTTGCGTTATAACTTCTGTTCCAAAATAAATTTTTGTAATTGGTAATAATAAAGTTACGTGGTTAGATAAGGAAACCATAAGTGACCATATAATTGACTCAGGTATGGGTCTTTTAAAAAGTTTACTTGTCACAAAAAAAGTAAGCAAACCTAGAGAAGCTTGCATAAAAAAATATGAAATTATTTGCTTAATGTCTACCTGTCCAATTTCACTCTGTGCAACAAATTTTATAATTAGTGCAGGTACTGCAACGTAGAATAAAAATAAGTTTAAAACTTTTGCATGGCTTAGATCAAATATTTTCAGTCTTCCAAATATAAATCCAAGCAAAGTTATAAAAATAAAAGGTGTTAACCCAAGAAAGATGGAATACATTTGATTATAATATTGTTATTCTGTGAAGAATTCTATTTCCTTTAAAAGGAGTAGCTTGATGAAGCATTGTTCTATTATCCCAAATAGCAAGCTGGTCTTTTTCCCATTCTAAAGAATATTGAAATTTTTTTTTAGTCTGGTGACTGAATAAAAAATTTTTTAATTTATTTTTATGTTTAGTCATATTTGTGTTAAATTTTATAAAGTGTCCAGGGCTACAGTATATAGTTTTTTTATTATTAATAGTTTTAATAATCTTGTGACTGGCAATTAATTCTTTAGAAATTTTTCCTTTTTCTTTCTCTCTTTCAACTGTAGTAATTGATATAGGTCCATGCGATGAGTAAATACCTTTTAATCTATTAAGTCTAATTTTGTGATTTTTAGTCAGATTTTCATATGCTAAATACTGTGAGGAAAACTCAGTATTTGCAACACCTTTTTTAGGCACCAGTTTTGATAGCAACATAGTGTATCGTGGAGGTTTTTTTGTATATGAAGAGTCTGTATGAAATTGTTCACCAAAGCTTGGTCCCTTGTCTGAGGATTTTCTTTGTACAACAGTAATTTGTGGGTATTTTTTATTTAATCCTCTCAACCTTGGATAGTTCGCGGGTTTCCCAAATTTTTGTGCAAAATTTAGATAAGCTTTAGAATTAAGTTTTTGTTTTGGAAAATAAATCATACCATATTTATCAAGTGTAGATTTTATTTGTTTCAATTCATTTTTATTAATTTTATTGAGATTACAAATAATCTCTGCTGCCTTATTTTTTTTAGGAATAATTTTAAACATTAGTCATTTTTAATGTTTTTTTGATTAAGTGGCTTTTGAATTAATGAAACAGGATATTTTTTCTTTTCTATTTCAATAGACAAATTTTTATCAATTAAATTTTCAATGGTATTTCCAGAATTTACATAACCAAAAGATATATTTTTTTCAAAATTGAATGAATAATTCCCTGAAGTTGTTCTACCAATTATTTTATCATCTAAGTAAATCGGTTCTTCATGGAGCAGTAGAGGTTGTCCTGGTTTATTATCTTTAAGAACCATCATTGCCAACAATTTTGTTGGTTTTTGATCTTTAATTTTTAATAACGCTTCTTTTCCAATAAAATTAATATTTTTTTTATAACTTATAGCAAATTGAAGTCCTGCTTGATATTGATTCTCCTCGGGGGATATATCATGCCCCCAATGTAAAAACCCACTTTCCATTCTCATTATATCCATTGCGTGCGCCCCACATAGAGATAAATTATGATTTTTACCTTCATTGACTATAGTTAAGAAAAGTTTTTTGCTATCATCTATTTTTACATATAATTCAAATCCAATTTCACCCACATATGACAATCTTTGAGCCCAAACATCAATTCCATCTATATTCACCTTTTTACCATGACTAAATTTTATTCCTTCATTTGAAAAATCATCATCACTTATATTTGATAATAGTTTTCTAGTATTTGGTCCATACAATCCTAAGCATGCAAAATCCTCTGTTACATCTTTAAAGTTTATTTTTTCTGAGAGGTATTTTTTTATATGAAATTTATCGTGTTCTCTTGTTGCAGCTGGACCTATTATTCTAAAATGATTTTTAGTCAGGCAAGTTATAGTTACATCAGTCTCTATACCACCATCTTCATTTAGCATCTGGGTGTAAGTTGATCTACCCTCAACATCTTTTATGTTCGCTGTACACAATTTTTGTAATTCATCATGGACATTTTCTCCAGCAACATCAAATTTAGAAAAAGGTGTTAATTCGAATAAACCGACATTTTTTCTTGTATTTTTGGTCTCATATTCAGCAGATGGATACCAATTTTGATAACCAAAACTGTATTCATATTCAGCTTTTGCACCATTCAAAGAATACCACATAGGTCTCTCAAAACCGCCTGAAGATCCAAAACAAGCACCTAATTTTTTTAGTTCTTCATGGTATGGTAAAGTAATTTGGTTTCTTGAAGTTTTATGTTGTTTATATGGCCAATGCATTCCATATAAATCACCAAGAGTCTCTGTAACTCTTTCCATAATAAATTTTTTTGAAGAATGGAATTGTTGAAATCTTTTTATATCTACAGAGAATAAATCCTCATTAATATGTCCATTGATCATCCATTCAGCAGTAACTCGACCTGCGCCACCTGAACTTGCTATACCAATGCTATTAAAACCACAACAGGTAAAAAAGTTTTTTATCTCTGGTGTCTCTCCTAATAAATATTGTGTATCAGGTGTAAAAGATTCTGGGCCAGAGAAAAATTTTCTAATTCCAGCATTTTCTAACATTGGCAATCTATGAAAAGATTTTTTTAAATAAGGTTCAAAATGATCAAAGTCATCTGGCAATTCTCCAAAAGAAAAATTTTCTGGTACAATACCAGTATCTTTAAAAGCAGGTTTGGCATTTGGTTCAAAAATTCCAACTAACATTTTCCCAGCATCTTCTTTTAGATAAAGACAATTATTATAATCTCTCAAAACTGGTAAATTTGTAGGTAGATCTTTCATCGGCTCCGTGATCACATAAAAATGTTCATTAGGATATAATGGAATACTCACATTAATTTTTTCACCAATTTGCCTAGACCACATACCGGTAGCTAGAACAACATATTCACAATCTATTTTTCCTTTTTCAGTCTCTACTCCAACTATAGATTTATTTTTGACTAAAATTTTTGTAACAGGTGTTTTTTCAAAAATTTTTGCACCTTCCATCCTAGCCGCTTTTGCTAAAACGTTAGTGACACCTACTGGATCAGCTTGTCCATCTTTAGGCATAAAAACACTTCCAATAATATCCTCGTTATTTACTACTGGGTATAAATCTTTTGTTTGTTTTTTATCTAAAACTTGCACTTCAACATCTGATAATTGAGCTGTCGTTGCTTGTCTTAGTAACTCTTGCATTCTATCATTTGTTGTTGCAACTGTAATTGCACCATTTTGTTTTAATCCAATTGATAAACCAGTCTTTTTTTCTAAATCTTGGTAAAGATCTAAAGTATATTTTCTAAGTTTTGTTATAGTTGATGATGCTCCTAATTGGCCCATAAGACCGGCAGCGTGCCAAGTTGTTCCTGATGTCAATTGATCTCTTTCTAATAAAACGACATCTTTCCATCCAAATTTAGCAAGATGGTATGCGCATGATGTGCCTGCAACACCACCTCCAATTACTACAACTTTTGAGCTTTTTGGTAATTCTTTATCCATGGATTTATTAACGTACAATAATAATTAAAAACAGACAATGTGGTCAATATGAATTGGTCTTTTAATACCAAATTTTTCATCTATCTCATGTTGATGAATATGATGAGAATGTACGAATACAGGAATTTGTAAATTACTTTCAGTTTTAAGGGTGTAGATAAAATTTGTTCCTCTGAATTTTCGATCAACTACTTCCAACTTTAAATTACTTTTGTCATCATGCTCTAGATCTTCAGGTTGCAATAAAAGTTTAACATCAGATCCATTAGGGTAATGTTTTACAAAATTGCCTTGGATTGTTCCTAGATCTTTATTTTCTAAACTATTCTCACTTGTTACTTTTGCTGGAATTAAAATTCCTCTATTTAAAAAATTTACAACCTCAATTGAATTTGGAAAATGATAAACATTGTATGGGTCGTCAAATTGTTTAAGTTGTTTATTTAAAATAATTCCGCACTTGCTTCCCAAATAAAAAGCTTCATATGAGTCATGTGTTACAATAATAGTTGTTATTTTAGATTTGCTTAATAATTGTTTTAACTCAACTTGAATTTCTTCTTTAAAACTTTGATCAACATTTGAAAGTGGTTCATCTAGAAGAAGTAAATCTGGATTAGAAACTAATGATCTTGCAAGCGATGCTCTTTGAGCTTCTCCAGCACTTATTTCATGGGGATATTTATTTAATATTTTATTTAGGTTTAAAATACTAATTATTTCTTTTGGATTTATTTTCTTTTTCTTTTTACTTTTTTTTTCAGTACCAATTAAAATATTTTTTTCTACGTTATAGTGAGGAAATAAACTATTTTCTTGAAAAGCAAGTGATATATTTCGGTCCTCTGGTTCAACATGTTTGTTTTTTGAGGACATTAACTTATTATTTATTGTTATTGATCCATTAACGATCTTCTCTAAGCCAGCAATAGTTCTTAAAATTGTTGTTTTTCCTATTCCAGATGGCCCTAATAGACAAATTATATCGCCTTCATTTTGAATTGAAAAAGAGACGTTTTTTACTTTGGTTTGACCACTAACTATAAAGTCAACATTTTTAATTTCTAAAAAATTTTTACTCATTATTATCTTTTAAAATATATTTAGAAGATATTGTAATAAAAAAAGCTGCAATTAAAATTAAAAATAATGATGGTACTGCTGCTGCCTCAAGCATGTCCTCGGATGCAGAAATATATGCTGTTGTTGCAAATGTTTCAAAATTAAAAGGTCTTAAAACTAAGGTAATTGGTAATTCTCTAATTATCTCTAGCGAAATTAGTATAATTACAAATAAAAGTGAATTTCTTAAATATGGAATGTGGATATTAAAAAAAGTCTTTCTTTTTGAATAACCAAGTAGATAGGCACTTTCATCAACTGAAAAATTTATTTTTTCATAACCAGATTTAATCCCATTAAATGCTAATGAATAAAAACGAATGAAATAAACAATTATTAATCCTAAGATTGACCCAATAAATATTTTTTTAATAGATAAAAAACCAAGAGATTTAATTATATTATTATCAAACCATGCAATAAAAGTTATAAAGGCTAGTGCTAATATTACACCTGGTATTGCATATCCTGATATTGATAGTGTCGATAAAAAATTAAGAGTTTTATTTTTTGAAACACGGTTACCATAATTTGAAAGCAATGCAAAAAATATTAAAACAATACTGGATAGTGTCACTAAATATAAAGTATTTAATAAAAGGTTCATTACATTTACATCAAAAAAGTTTTCTGGAAATTTAATTGTCCAATAGACCATTTGACTTAATGGAAATAAAAAACTAAAAAAAAATAATAGAAAACAAAACAAGAAAGCAAAAAAAGAATTTATACCTGAGAGTTTTATTTTTTCTTTTTGTTTAAATCCACCTCTAGAGTCCAAATGATATTTTGCTTTTTTTCTAGATAGTTTTTCTGTTAAAAATAAAATAAATATGAATAATAGTAGAAAGAAAGATATTCTATTTGCAAAAGCTAAATCATCAAATGTTATCCATGCATTATAAATACCTGTTGTAAGAGTATTAACTGAAAAAAAGTCAACAGCTCCAAATTCTGCCAATGTTTCCATTGCAACTAAAGATAGACCTGCAACAATTGCAGGTCGTGAAGCAGGTAATATAATAAAAAAAAAAGATTTAAATTTGGAAAAACCTAAGTTTTTTCCAAGTTCAATTAAGTTTTGTGATTGATATAAAAATGAAGATCTTCCTAATATGTAAACATAAGCGTAAAGTGAAAATGAAATTGATAAAATTAATCCAAACATACCGTCAAATTTTGGTATATGTTGATTAAATTCGCCTTCACCAAATAAGGTCTTTAATATAGTAAATGCTGTTCCGTAATTATCAAAGAAGGCA
>CACCWT010000017.1 GCA_902549785.1 uncultured Pelagibacteraceae bacterium | reverse complement strand
GAGGAAGAATAAGAGAGTTACAAAATTTAAAACCAATTGAAAATGGAGATAGCGAACTTAAAAATGCTATGAAAATGATTGCAAAAACTAACAATGGTCCAAATGAACAATTTCCTAGTATGGGCTGTAGTATTAAATGGTTTTAATAATTAATGTATTTAGTAATAACTAGAACTTTTCCTCCTGAATTAGGAGGTATGCAAAATCTCATGTGGGGATTAACAAGGTCTCTTTCAAAACTTAATCTTATAAAAGTTTTTGCAGACTATCATGAAAATCATGAGGAGTTTGATAAGTCAGTTTCATTTTCAATTGAAAGAGTAAGTGGAATGAAGCTTATTAGAAAATACAGAAAATCTTACATGATAAACGATTATCTTGAACAAAATAACAATGTAGAGTGTATTATTTCTGATCATTGGAAAAGTTTGGAGCTTATAAAAACAAAAAAAAAGAAGATCTGTCTAATACATTCAAAAGAAATTAACCATCCCAAAGGCTCTAGTTTAAATAAAAAAGTATTGTCAGTTCTAAATAATGTTGATCATATTGTTGCTAATTCGAGCTACACAAAAAATTTAGCTATTGATTTAGGTGTAGAAGAAAAAAAAATAGTTATTATTAATCCTGGAATTGATTCAGTAAGTGAAGTTCCCAAAAAATATTTAGATGAGGCAGAGGATATTCTTAAAGGTAAAAAAAATAGACTAATAACAGTTTCAAGATTTGATAAAAGAAAAAATCATGAAAAAGTAATAATGGCTGTTAGAAACTTAAAAGAAATCTACCCTGATATTATTTACACTTGTATCGGCTATGGAGATGAAGAAGAGAAATTAAAAAAGCTAGTAATTGAACTGAAATTAGAAGATCAAGTCACTTTTTTAAAAGATATTCCCTCAGATTTAAAAAATGCTCTTGTAGCAAAGTCAGATATTTTTGTAATGCCCTCAATAATTTATAAAAAATCAGTTGAAGGTTTTGGTATTGCTTATGTAGAAGCTGCTCAATATGGAGTTCCATCTGTTGGAGGTAAAGATGGAGGTGCTTCAGATGCAATAATCCATGAAAAAACTGGCTTGATATGTGATGGAAATAAACTTGAGGATATTTATTCAAGCATAGATAAACTTTTTAAAAATAATAAATATTTAGAATACGGAAAGGAAGCAAAAATTAATGCTGAAAACTTCCTGTGGGATAGAATAATTGAAAATTATAAAAGAATCTTATAAAGTCTAAGAATGATAGCTAAATTTAATAATATTTTTTATTTAATTATTTATGTGGTTCACTTTGGAATGCTAGCATTCTACGCCGCTCAATTACTTGTTGGAACAAGAAAATTTATGGATAAATTTGCTATTGATCACACAGCAGCTTTCATGATTAGATTTTTAGGAGCCTTCTTTCTAGCTTGGATATTAATGGCATTATACATAATGTTTGTAAGACCAAATGGTGTAGAAGGTACTTGGGCATTTTTTAATCTTATATTTATTACTCATCTGCTTGTTACAATAACTAATTATTATTCTAAAAATATTAGCAAACTTGGAAATACAGACAAATTTACAAACGAAGGTATTATTGTTCCATTTGTTCTATTGATTATGAGTGCAATTCTTTGTTACGGTCTATCAGATAAGATTTATATTACTTAGGTGTAACTTTTTTAAACATAGTTTTATATATATGCCAAACTACAATTAATATTGTGGTTAACAAAATACATGCAGTAAGAGTTCTATCCCATAAAAATTCCCAAGATCCATTACTTAACAATAAAGATCTTCTTAAATTCTCTTCCATTAAACCACCAAGAACAAATGCGAGTATTAATGGTGGCATTGGAAAATCATAAAGCCGCATAAAAGTTGCAACAACTGCAATTCCAATCATTAAATAAATATCAAAGTTATTAAATGACATTACATAAATTCCAGTAATAGAAAAAAATAGAATTAATGGGATTAGATAATTTTTAGGGACTGCTAGAATTCTAGCTATATAAGGAATAAGAGGTAAATTTAGAATTAATAAAATTACCATCCCTATATACATAGACATAATGATAGACCAAAATATTTCTGGATTGGTCATATATAGTCTTGGACCAGGCTGGACACCAAATCCTAATAAAGCCCCCAACATAACTGCAGTGGTTCCACTCCCAGGTATACCTAAAGTAAGCATAGGTACAAATGATCCTGAACAGGCTGCATTATTTGCTGTTTCTGGAGCTGATAAACCATTAACACTTCCCTTGCCAAATTTTTCTTTTTCTTCATCGTTAACAATATTTCTTTCCATTCCGTAAGCTAAAAAAGAAGCAATAGTAGCCCCTGCTCCTGGCAAAACACCAATTAAAAAACCAATTACTGATGACCTAGGTATTGTCTTGTACATTTTGGTTCTTTCTTCTTTATTAATTTTAATTGAACCAAGTTCTGTTAATGACACTTGCTTAGCTGCGCTTGTGGGGTCATTTCTTTTCAAGATTATTGTTAAAGCCTCACTCATCGCAAAAGTTGCCATAACAACAAGAACAAAGCTAATTCCATCTGTTAAATTCATATTATTAAATGTAAATCTTGTAATATCAGATAAGCTATCTTGACCAACAGATGCCAACATCAAACCAAGTACTACCATCATCATAGCTTTTAAAAACTGACCCTTAGAAGAAAATGCCGCAATAGCAGTTAGACCTAAAATCATTAACGCAAAATAATCAGGAGATCTAAAAGATAAGCTTACTTTCGATAAACTTGGAGCCATAAATAATAAATATATTGCTGACAACGTTCCACCAGCAAATGAACTCCAA
The DNA here is from genome assembly GCA_902549785.1 of uncultured Pelagibacteraceae bacterium. The sequence goes on along the minus strand of CACCWT010000017.1, from coordinate 12,737 downwards.
GCAGCTATAGCCAATGCTTTTCCTGCTTTACCTTGTTGGGCCATTGGATAGCCATCAAATGAGGTTGCGACCGTACCTGGAACACCAGGTGCGTTTAATAGTATTGATGATGTAGAACCTCCAAATACCGCTCCATAATAAACTCCTGCCATTAAAATTAAACCAGTTGCTGGATCAAAACCATAAGTAATTGGTATCATTAATGCTATCGCTGTCATTGGTCCAAGTCCTGGTAACATTCCAATAATTGTTCCAAAAAAACAGCCAAGCATTACCATTAAAATATTTTGAAGAGTAAGGGCTGTTGTTAAACCAATTAGAATCCCCTCAATCATCCCATAACTCCAATTGATTGTAAGAATGGATCTCTTAAATAAATATCAAGAACGCCATGAAGCAAATACATAAAAGCTGCTACAAAAGGAAAAGACAATAAGAACATTAAGACCCATCTTCTCTCTCCTAAAAAATAATATGAAGAGAACAAAAATAGCGAAGTAGTTAAAAAATAACCAACTTTTAAAATTGTAGCACCATAAATTATCGCAATAACAATAAGTATTACTGTTTTTTTATATTCTAAAGTTTTATGTTGAACTTTTATTGTATTAGGATCTGGTAAAATTAGTTTTAATCCTGAAAAAAAAAGGCCTGCATAACCTAGATAAATTGGGAATGTTCTTGCATTAAAAGGTGCATTTTCATCGAATGCAAAAACTTGAATTTGATAAGCTGTATATAAATAAAATGCGGAAAATATAAAAAAGAGCAGTGATATAACTTTTGTAGTATTTATATTCACTGCTCTAATATTTAATAATCGTTAAGATTATATAACTCCTAATTTCTTCATAAGAGCCGTCATTTCTTCAGTTTGTTTTTCTAAGAAAGAGACAAACTTACCTTCTGGATTGTAAATATTAACCCATGCATTTCTTGCTCTAACAGTTTCCCATTCAGGAGTCTTTTGTACATCGCCTAACATTTTTGCAATTTTAGATTTATCTGCATTGCTCATTCCTGGAGGTCCAAAGAAACCTCTCCAGTTAACAAATTGTACATCATAACCCTGTTCTTTAAGAGTTGGTGCATCTGGAGCATCAGAAACTCTTGAAGGAGCTGTAATACCAATAATTCTTACTTGGTCTCTTGCACCCATAAGCTCACCTAAACCAGTGGAGATAATTTGTGTTTCTCCAGATAAAAGTCCGGCTAAAGCTTTTCCACCAGCGTCATAAGGAATATAAGCAACATCATTTGGATTAGCACCAGCGGCTTGGAAAGCTAAAGCGCCAATTAAATGGTCCATACTTCCTCTTACTGATCCACCAGCCATTTTAATAGAGCTTGCATCTTTTTTATATGCATCAACTACATCTTTGAAATTTTTATAAGGTGAATTTTTAGCAACTGCAATTGCACCATAATCACCGATAACACCAGCTATTGGCACAACATCTTTATAAGATAAAGTTCCACTTCCACTTACATAACCTTTGTGTCTTGTAATTGATCTTAAAACTAATGGTGTTGATTGAACTAAGACTGTATTAGCAGGCTTATTATTAATCATATAAGCTAATGCTTTTCCACCACCACCACCTGACATATTTTCAAATGATGCACTTTTTAACATTCCAGCTTTTGTTAAAGCTTCTCCAGTACCTCTAGCAGTTCCATCCCAACCGCCACCAGCACCACCACCAATTACAAAATGCAATTTATCAATTGCTATTGAACTAGTTGTTGTTGCTGAAAGTATAAGAATTGCTGAAAATAAAACTGAAATTATTGATTTAATTAGTTTCATTATTTTCTCTCCTATTATAATTATAATTAGTTATTAAACATAAATTAAAATTCAGTGTCAATGGGGATTTATCAATTACATGTTAAACGTAATAACATTTAAACGATTATTAAATGAACTTAACATTAGTTATAAGGCTTTAATCATAGGGTTAATAGGAGGTTATATTGGAACTCTAATTGGTCTTCCTTTGCCTTGGTTACTAGGTGCTTTAGGTTTAAATCTGTGTATTGCTTTTACTAATTTTAAAATTGAATTTTCAACAAAATTACTTAATCCAGTTTTTCTGATGGTTGGTATTATTTTAGGCGGAACGTTGAATGTATCTTTATTATATAAAATTCATTTATGGATATTCTCATCTATAGCTATGGTTGTTTGTACTGTAGTCAGCACTATTTTAGCAGGATATTATTTTATTAAAGTTTGTAGATTTGATAAGTTTATTGCAACACTTGCCGCACTACCTGGGGCATTTGTCCCAATAGCTGCAGCACTTTTAGAGTATGGAAAAAAAGAAAATCATAAACAAGTTTTAATTCCTCAGGCTACAAGAGTTATTTTTATTGTAAGTTTTGTACCTATATTATTTATTAGCAATTTAGGATTTTCTGAAATCGCAGGATATAATTATGAAAATATTTACAATTTAAGATATTTTTTAGAAATTATTTTTTTAATAGTTATTTGTTATTTATTTTCTAAATTGCTAAAAAAATTTAATATCCCTTCGCCTATACTTGTTGGCGCTATGGCTTTATCAGGTTTATTTTATACTTTTGAGATTGTTAATTCTAGATTTCCAGACACAGTAATAAATATAGCATTTATTTTTTTAGGTACGGCTCTTGGAAGTAGATTAAATGGATTAAAACTTAAAGAATTATTTTTTTATATTTTTCATGGAATAATTGTGTGCTCAATATTAGTTGTTGTTGCGATGATTACAGCTTACTTTCTCCAGTATTTAGGTTTTGATTTTATTCCAACATTTTTAAGTTTTGCACCAGGAGGAATTCATGAAATGGTTGTTATTAGCGTTGCCTATAATATTGATCCAATTTTTGTAAGCTATCATCATTTCTTAAGGATTTTAATAATCGTAGCTTTTCTGCCATTTTTGCTAAAAAAATTTGGTAATAATTCGATTAAAAAAGATTGTAATTAAATGAAATCGAATATTAACTTTGTGCTACTCACAAGAATTAATCCATAAATAATATTATAAAACAAATTTTCCTCTATAATTTTAAGCAATTGATAACCAATAAATATTCCAATTAAAGCCAATGGAAACAGCGAGACAGATTGAAATAAAGTATCAAAGTTCATCATCGATAGATAAATATACAAAGGTAGCTTTATTAAATTAACACAACAAAAAAAGATAATTCTGGTTCCTACATAAATTTCTTTTTTCAATCTTAATGGAAGTAAATAAAGACTTGTAGGTGTTCCACCAGCATGAACACAAAAACTAGAAAATCCAGCAATAGATGAACAAATTGCACCCTTCAAAAAATTTTGCTTGGCTGGAACTGTTTTTTCTTTTTTAAACAGAAAGTAGTGCCCAGCAAATATAAATCCCATTATTCCAACAATTAATTTAAGTAAATCTTCGGAAAAATGATTGAAAGTTAAGGAACCAATTACAATCCCTATTGCAGCAAACGGTACAATTACTTTCAATATACTTAAATTAAACTCTCTTCTAAATCTGTAAACAGCAATCATGTCTGAAAAAATTAAAATAGGTAGAATAATTGCTAATGCCTGCTGTAATGGCATTACAACTGTCATTAATGGGACTGATATTAATGATATGGAACCACCTAAACCTGATTTTGCAATACCATACAAAATAATTGCTGGAACTACACTTATGAAAAAAAGGAAATTAATTTCCATTAATTTAAAGATTTTATAAAATATTCAAAAACTTTTTCGGGAGATAATTTATTTAAGTCTGTTACTTGAATTGCTTTAAAATTTTCTCTCTCTATACTTACTTTGTAAGCAGTAGTATGAGAGCCGAATAAAGCTAAACCTTTAGCTCCCAAATGAGCAGCCATGTGTGCAGGACCGGTATCATTTGCAACAACAAAAGAACTATCTTTTATTAGTGTAGCAAGCTCAGAAATATCTAAAGATCTATTTTCTTTTAAAATTGAAATTGCATTGATTTCTTTTGTCATGTTAATTTCATCAGAGCCCGGGGCTACTATAATTTTATATTCATCTTTAAATTTATTCTTAATTAAATCTATAAGTTTATTATAATTAGGCCATTTTTTAATCTGTAAATGTGGAGAGCAAAAGGGAAATAAAATTATATATTTATTTAAATCAAATTTTTTTTTTATATTTTCAATATTGGTACAGGCCCACTTAAAATTAGGAAACATAGTGTTTTTAGTATTAACTCCAGATGTTTCTAATTGATGTTTAAATCTGTCTAAAACGGGATTTTTATCAAATTCATCCTTGGATTTATCTTTTGGCAAAGTGGTTACAGAAGACGACCAAACAAGATTACTAGCATTTGGGAACAATATTTTCTTATAGAAATTTGAACGAGAAGAATTTTGTAAATCAAAAACTTTTACAAATTTATATTTTTTTAATTTGCGCATAAGATTGAATAAATAAATCAAATTAAATCTTGATAATCTCTTATCCAAAATTATGTCCTCTAAATATGGATTTTTTTTGAAAAGATCAATGTAAGGCTTTGATGTTAATAAATAGACTTTATCATCTTTTTGAAAATCAGAAATATCTTGAATTGCACCACTCGCTTGGGCTATATCACCTAAAGATCCATGTTTAATTATAAGAATATTAGACATATTTTTAACAACTTAACACACTATGTTTATTTATGAATAAAATTCTAGTTGAAGTATCTGTAGGTGAACTTCTAGATAAAATTTCAATTTTAGAAATCAAAAAAGAAAAAATTAAAGATACTGATAAATTAATATTTATTAATGATGAATATTTGATTCTAAAAAAACAATTAGATGAAAACATAACTTTAAATGACCAATTAAAAAAACTTTATGAAGAATTAAAGGCAATTAATACAAAACTTTGGGATATAGAAGATAATAAAAGAATGTGTGAAAAAAATAGTGATTTTGGTAAAAATTTTATAAAATTATCTAGAGATGTTCATTTTCTAAATGATGATAGAGCAAAAATAAAATTAGCGATTAACAATCAAACTGGTTCAAAGATAAAAGAAATTAAGCAATACACAAATTATTAAAGCATACTAGGAATTACTTTTCTTAAATCCATAGCTATTTTTGGTTTTATATTTGAATATATAATTCCTTTTCCTAATTTCTTAAGCGCCATTATTTTACCATCGGGTGATATAATAACTGTATGTCCAAAAGTTTCTCTTTTAATCGTATTTTTTCCTGTTTGATTAGGAGCGAAGATATAACAAAAGTTTTCAATTGCTCTTGCCTTTAATAAAGTTAACCAATGTCTTTGACCGGTCGTTTTAGTAAATGCAGATGGAACAGTTATAAAACTTAAATTTCTTTTTGATAAGTTTCTGTAAAGCTCTGGAAATCTTAAATCATAACAAATTGAAAAGCCTAATTTTCCCCATGGCAATGCAGCTGATACTAATTTTTTACCTGCCTTAAATACTTTACTTTCTTTGTGTTGTTCTTTTTTTGAAACTTTAACATCAAACATATTTATTTTGTCGTAATAAGTTTTTATTTTACCATTTGGTCCAATAAGAATAGATCTATTTCTTAATTTGCTTTTTTCTTTAATACACATTGAGCCAAGAAGTATCCACTTCTTCCTTGATTTAGCTATAAGTTTTACTTTCTTTATTATTGGATCATTTTTCATTTCATATGAATATCTAAATAAATTATTTTTATCAGCTGACATTAATGAAGAGGTTTCTGGTGTAATAATTAGGTCTGCTTCATTCTTTATTGCTTGATTTATATATTTTATAATATCCTTAAAATTTTTATTATAATTTTCGCCGCTAGATAATTGAATACAAGCTACTTTCATGTTTGAAATCCATATTTTTTTTCTAAGTACTTTATAATATTATGTATAATAAAGGTTAGAAATAAATATATTATTCCTGCAGTAATGAAAGCTTCAAATGGTTTAAAAGTTAAAACATTTACTTTCCTTGCCTCACCCATTAAATCCATAATTGTGATAACGCTAGCGAGAGATGTCCCCTTAAGCATTAAAATTATTTCATTTCCATAAGCTGGTAATGACTGTTTGATTGCAATTGGAATTTGTATTTTATAAAAGGTAATTTTTTTTGTAACGCCAAGACTTTGTGCAGCTTCTATGTAGCCTTCTTTTATTGTTTGGAACGCTGATCTTAAAATTTCAGATGTGTATGCTCCAGTATTTAATGAAAATGCAATAATTGCACACCAATAAGGCTCTCTGATAATTACCCATAAGAATGAATTCCTTAGAAACTCAATGTTTGCTAACCCATAATATATTAAATATAACTGAACTAATAATGGTGTCCCTCTAAAGAAGTAAGAGTATCCATAAGCAAATTTATTTATTATTGGATTTTTATTTATCCTTAAAATTGCAAAAAGCAAACCTATTAACAATCCAAAAAACATTGAAGATGCAAGAAGTTTTAAAGTTATGACTGCCCCATTTAACAGGCTAGGAAAAATACTGATCATTAAATTTATATCCATTAAAAACCTTTGTTGTATCTAACCTCTAATTTGTTAATTATTTTCATACTTAAGAATGTAAGAATTAAATATAGAACTGCTGCTACAGAATAAAAAAATAATGGGTCTCTTGTTGAACCTGCAGCAATGTAAGACTGTCTCATTATTTCTACTAATCCAGTTACAGATATTAATGATGTATCTTTGAGTGTTATTTGCCATACGTTGCTTAGATTCGGAATCGATAATCTCAACATTTGGGGTAAAATAACTTTATAAAATTGAATATTTTTCTTTAATCCCAAAACTTTAGATGCTTCGAATTGACCTTTATCAATTGATAAAATTGCTCCTCTAAAAACCTCCGTAGAGTATGCCCCAGATATAATACCTATAGCAAGAGCACCTGTTATAAAAGCGTTTATCTCAATATATCCATCATGTCCAAAAATTGACGCAACATACATGGCGGCACCTGTGCCACCAAAAAATAATAAATAAATTACTAATAATTCTGGAACACCTCTGATGATTGTTGTGTAACAATTTCCGATAATATTTAATGATTTATTTTTAGATAATTTTAAAGGAGTAAATATTAAAGCAAATACAAATCCGATTACCATTGCAGCAATAGATACAGCAATTGTCATTAGGGTTGCGAAAAACAGTTCGTCTCCCCAACCAGTATCTCCAAATGATAGAAGTTCCATATAGATTGGCGACTATATATTATAGTCGCCATATCTAAAATTAATTACATAGAAGCATCAAAGCCAAACCATTTGATAGCAATTCTGCTAATATGGCCATCTTTTCTCGCTTTATCGATAGCTTTGTTAAAAGCTTTTAAAAGTTTGGTATCATCTTTTCTAATACCTACACCAACACCATTACCAAATGCACCACCTGAAAAAGTTGGTCCCACAAGTACAACAGCTTCACCAGATTTTTCGGCATAGTCAGTAAATGCTACAGCAGCAGCTAAAGCTACATCACATCTGCCGTTAGTCAAATCAAGATTAACCTCATCTTGTGTCTTATAAGTTTTTAAATTTATTTTTCCAACATCTCCAGATTCAAGAAAATTTTGGTGAATTGTACCAATTTGAGTACAAACTGTTTTTCCAGATAAAGCTGAAGTTAATGTTTTCATTGCTTTGTTTACAGCTGATCCGCCAAGGTTTAAGTTTACAGCATCAGGAGTATCTATTCCCTCTAGATCTGAACCCTTCATAACTGCTAAAGATGCAACTTCATCAGCGTATCCTTGTGAAAAATTTATTGTTTTCATTCTTTCCTCAGTGATTGACATTCCAGCCATTATTGCATCAAATTTTTTTGAAGTTAAAGCTGGTATCATACCATCCCAGTCTTGTTCAACTATTTCACATTGTTGACCAATGTATCTACATAATTGCCAAGCTAATTCTACCTCAAAACCGATTAATTTCCCTGAAGCATCTTTTGAATTCCAGGGAGGATAAGCACCTTCAGTTCCAATCCTAATTTTATCAGCATTAGCAGAGCTAACTAAAAATAAGGATAATAGAAAAGTTAAAAATATTTTTTTTATTACATTCATTTTTCCTCCGTTAAAAAAAATAATTATTTCACAATTTTCCTGAATTAAAAAGAAAATTTTAATGATTTATTGAAGAGGAAAAGTTCCAAGAACAATCAAAACTAGGTATATAAACCCTAGATAATTTAGTATTACCAAAATTTTGGTTAAATATATTTAACCAATTTTCAACTTGCTTAGGTTTTTTATCTTGACTCCCAACTTGGGCAGTAATTACACCTTTTGGTTTTAATATTCTTACAAGAGAGTTCATATTTTTAGCAGCTAAATCAATACAATATTGATCATCGTTTAGATCTACATATATTTGATCATATGTATCATCTTTAACAGCTTTTATACTTTCAAAAGCATCACCCCATACACACTTAACTGAATTTTTTTCAGTAGCCTTGTCTCCAATCGTTCCAAGATGTTTATCACATACCTCTACTACTTCGGGATCTAATTCGTACCAATCTATAAATCCAAAATTTTTTGATATACATTCTCTAGCAACTCCTCCATCTCCTCCACCGATAATTGCAGCTTTTTCTTTATTAGAATTTAAACTTAGTCCAGATTTTACAAATGTAGAACTATAAAGATGCTCATCTTTTTCTGCTACTTGAATTTCATTATCTATAAATAATGCTTTTCCAAATTGTTCTAATTCTAATATCTCAATATGTTGGCCAACTTTTGACTTAAAATTTTCGAACACTTTATTTACAACATATGATTTTTTTAAACCTGGTGAGCTATAATTGTCATGATAGAGGTCTACGGTATCTCGATTAAACTGTTTTTTAATTATATGAGTATGTTCAATTTCATCTTTAATAACCTCTAAAGCAACAGAGGGAGAAATTTTTGCACATGTAAAAAAATCGAAACTGATAATTCCTTTTTCAGGAAATGTATGAAAACTAATGTGACTTTCTGCCAATAATGCAACTAAAGTAAATCCTTGGGGCTCAAACTTATATTTTGATATTTGAAGTACAGTAACTTTTGCTATTTTAGCAATTTTATAAACTAATTTTTCAAAGAAGACAGGGTCATACTCCTTTTTTGTGCCTATTATATCTAAGGTAATATGTTCTCCAACTTTAGTCATATAATTATTAAATAACTTTAGTATTTTAATTTTTTACTTCTTTCAAATAAAAAACTACGGTAATAGTTTATTGAAGGATAATGCTGTGAAAAATAATTGGTCAACTAACGAGGCTAAAAAATACATATTAAAATATAAGAAACTTGGTCATTCTAAGGATATGGCTCTCAGGGTTTATACGACTAGGCTACTTGGGAGAAATAGTGAGCTTGTTTTACATGGTGGTGGCAACACCTCTGTTAAAACAACTATTAAAGATTTAGATGGAAAAAATTATGATGTTTTGTGTGTAAAAGGAAGTGGCTGGGATATGGCTGAAATTGAACCAGAAGGATTGCCAGCAGTAAAATTGAACCCTCTTTTAGCTTTAAGGAATAAAAAAAAATTATCAGATGAAGAAATGGTAGCATATCAAAAAAGGAATTTAATTAATATTAAATCGCCTAATCCATCAGTAGAAACTTTTCTGCATGCTTTTTTACCTTTTAAATTTGTTGACCACACACATTCTGATGCAATTATGAATGTAACTAATAGACCTAATAGTTTTGCTTTTTGTAAAAAGATATTTGGAAAAAAAGTAAGTTTAATTCCTTATGTAATGCCAGGATATGAATTAGCTCAAAAAATTAAAGAGGTTTACAACAAAAACCCTAATATAAATTGTCTTATCTTGCTAAATCATGGAATATTTACTTTTTCTGATGATGCAAAAGAGTCTTATGATCTCATGATAAAGTATGTAACAGATGCAGAAAAGGCTTTAAGAAAGTTAAAAAGAAAAAAAATTAAACAAATAACTAAATTAAATACAAAAATTACTCCTTCTCAAATAGCACCAATATTAAGAGGATTAGCATCTAAAGGTGCTAATAAGAAATTTATTTTAACATTTAGAAATAATAAAATTTTAAATTATTTCATTAATGGAAATGATGTAGAGAGATATTCAACAGAGGGTACGGCTACACCGGACCATGTCATTCGAGTAAAACCTTTCCCTTTAATAATTAAACCTATACAGAACTCATCAATTGATGATTTTAAAAAAACTGCAACTAAAGCTTTTATTAATTATAAAAAAAAATACTTAAAATATTTTAGACAGAATCAAAAAAAAGTTAAAGAAAAGAAAACGATGCTAGATACTTCACCAAGAGTGATATTAGTACAGAATATTGGTGTATTTTGTATTGGGGATAATCTAAAAGCAGCAAAGATTGCAGCAGACTTAACAGAAACTAATGCAAGAGTAATTTCATCAGTTGAAGAAACTTCTAAATATAAATTCATATCAAAAAAAGATATTTTTGATGTTGAATATTGGTCACTAGAACAAGCAAAAATAAAAAAAGAAATAAATGAATTAGCAGGTAATGTTGTTGTTATTACTGGTGCATTTGGAAAAATTGGGACAGCAACTTACAAATTATTTAAAAAATATGGAGCTGAGGTAGTTTTAATAGACAATAATAGGAAAAAAGTTACTGAAATGAGTAAGAAAATTAATGATCTTTGTATCTATTGTGATGTAACAAACAAAGAAAGTGTTAAAAAGGCATTTAATTTAATTTCGTCCAAATTTGGAGGCTTAGATATCCTAATATCAAATGCAGGAACTGCTTTGGGAGGATCTATCGCTGAAGTTGATGACAAGATTTTAAGAAAGAGCTTCGAAGATAATTTTTTTTCACATCAAAATTGTGCAGCTGAAGCTACCAAAATAATGAAAACTCAAAATATTGAGGGGTGTTTATTATTTAATATATCTAAACAGTCTGTAAATCCTGGTAAAAATTTTGGACCTTATGGGTTGCCTAAGTCTGCCTTATTAAATTTATGTAAACAGTATGCATTAGATTATGGTTCCTATGGAATAAGATCTAATGGAGTAAACGCAGATAGAATTAGGAGCGGTCTCTTAAATGATGAAATGATTAAATCTAGGGCTAAAGCAAGAGAGGTTTCAACTGAGGATTATATGAAAGGCAATTTGCTTCTAAATGAAGTTAAAGCCGAAGATGTTGCAAAAGCATTTTTTCATCTTTCAGTATCCAAAAAAACTACTGGAGCTGTTTTAACAGTTGATGGTGGGAATATTGCTGCTTCTTTGAGATAATTTATGCCATTTTACCAACCAAAAAAACCTCCTAATTTGATGGTTGCTCCAAATGGTGCAAGAAAAGTTAAACAGATCATCTAGAAGTAACTTTTACTATCCAAGAAAATGTCAATGTTATTAGAATTTATCTTAAAGGGTAGATGTTATACTAAAATGCACTGAATTATGATAAGTATATGGCAATGAATCCATTAATATTATCTTTAATTGGTCTTGTATTAGTTGGTGTATCAGCAAATTTATTAAAATTAATAAAAAAAAATAAAATTTTATTATTAATTTCAATTTTGCCATGTATTTATATTTTTATTTATGGTCTTTATGCAACTTTTGGGCCTATTGATTTATACAAAGATGGCACTGAAAATTTCATTGCTCAAAATCCTGGAAAAGATTTACCGGTAGTATTTGTTCTTTTAAAGTTTTATCAATATATTTTAATTTTTGTCGGAGCAATTTTTGGATTAATTTATTTTAATTATTTAAAAAATTTTAGTGAAGCTAATCAGTCGTCAGATTAAGCAAATATAATCATATAGCCAGAAAAGTAATAATAAAAAAGTCTAATCACATCAGTCTTTTTAAATAATATTTTTTAAACTTTATTGATTACTTGTTAAACATTTTTTTTAAGCCTTCCGTGGAAGCTTCACATATTCCTTTCTCTGTTATTAAACCTGTTACATATTTTGCAGGAGTAATATCAAATGCTAGATTCATTGATCTACTTGTTTCAGGATAAATCAAAACCTTTTTAATATTATTATTTTCATCTTTTCCTTCTATATGAGATAACTCTTCAGAGTTTCTCTCTTCGATAGGAATATTTTTGAAATTTTTTATATCCCAGTCTATTGTTGAACTTGGTAAGGCTACATAAAAAGGAACATTATTGTCATGAGCGGCCAATGCTTTTAAATATGTACCAATTTTATTACAAACATCACCAGTTGATAAAGTTCTATCTGTTCCAACAATACACATATCAACCTCCCCTCGTTGCATTAATATTCCACCAGTATTATCTGCAATTATTGTATTTGGAATATTTTCTTCATTCAACTCATATGAAGTTAAGTTTGCTCCTTGATTTCTTGGTCTAGTTTCATCAACCCAAACATGAATTGGAATGCCCTTTTTATGTGCGTGATATATTGGCGAGGTTGCTGTTCCCCAATCTATAGTTGCTAACCACCCTGCGTTACAATGAGTTAAGATGTTAACAGTTTTATTATTTTTATTATAAATTTCTTCAATTATTTCTAGTCCATTAAATCCTATGTTCTCACAAAATTTTACATCCTCATCACATATTAATTTTGCTTCTTTTAATGCTACATCCAACAACTCATCAGACTTCACAAATGATAATCTATTATTCATTCTATGAACTGCCCATTGCAAGTTTATAGCTG
>CACCWT010000016.1 GCA_902549785.1 uncultured Pelagibacteraceae bacterium | reverse complement strand
TCATTTTCTTATTTAAATCATTTCTCCATTTAGCCAAAAGATTTAAAAGAGAATTTAAACCTAATTTTGTTTTAGGTTTTATTTTGTTCTGTTCAATTAAATGTTTTGAAGCAATTTCTAAAGAGCATTTATTTAATTTAGCAAAATCATTTATAGCTTTTACTGTTGTATCCCCAATAGATCTTTTTGGAACATTTAATATTCTTTCAAAGGCTAAGTCGTCCTGAGGTTGGAAAACCGTTTTAAGGTATGCAACGCAATCCTTAACTTCAGCTCTCTCATAAAATTTAATACCCCCAATAATTCTGTATGGAACGCCAATTTTTAAGAACCTTTCTTCAAATTCTCTAGTTTGAAAAATTGCTCTTACAAGAATTGCGACTTCATTTAATGAAAACCTATTTTTGAAATCTTCAATATTAGAGCCTATCTCAGTTGCCTCATCTTTTACATTTCTAAAACAGTTTAAGGTTACAAGTTCTCCATCTTCTTGATCTGTAAAAAGTTTTTTTCCAACTCTATTTTGGTTATTTTCAATAATATTTGATGCTACATTTAAAATATTTTGCGTTGACCTATAATTTTTTTCTAACCTTATTATTTTTGTATTTTCATAGACATTTTCAAATTGAAGAAAATTTTTAATTTCTGCTCCTCTCCAACTATAAATAGATTGGTCATCATCTCCAACACAGCAAATATTTTGGTTATGATTTGCTAAATACTTAAGCCATTCACTTTGAATAAAGTTTGTGTCCTGATATTCATCAACTAAAATATATTTAAATTTTTTAGAATACATTTTCGATATATCGCTATGTTTTTCAAAAATTTTTACTGTATGAAGAATTAAGTCACTAAAATCTGCAGCGTTAAGATCTATTAATTTTTGCTGATAAATTTTATAGATTCCAAGGAAGCTTTTTTCTAATATGTCTTTACGTTTGAGTACAACTTCATCAGGATAAAAGCCTTTATTCTTCCATTTATCAATTATCGCCAAAATATATTTTGGAGATATCTTTTTTGTATCTATGTTTTCAGATTTACAGATATTTTTTATTAATCTTACCTGATCATCTTGATCAATAATTGAAAAATTCGATTTTAATCCAGCTCCTTCTGCATGTTTTCTCAATATTTTTGCGCTAATTGAGTGAAAAGTGCCTAACCATGGAAGGCCTGTTGCCTCTTTTCTTAGGAATTTAGAGACCCTTAATTGCATTTCTTTTGCAGCTTTATTCGTAAATGTTACTGCTAGGACTTGATTGGGAAATGCCTTATGCTGTTTAACAATATGCGCAATTCTAGCTGTAAGAACCCTAGTTTTTCCTGACCCTGCTCCTGCAACAATTAAAAGAGGCCCGTTTAAATGTAAAACAGCTTCTTCCTGTTTTTCATTAAGATTTGTTAAATAGTCTAAATTCATCGTTTATTTTTTTTTAATTTAAGCGATATTAAATTAATGAATAAAATTGAGAAAATACCAACATTTGTCAAAGGTATTTTTTTATTAATTGTATTGTTATTTTCAATCGGCATTTATTTATCAATACCAGTTTTATTTAATTATAAAAGCATAGAAAACATCATTGAAACTAAATTTTATTCTGATTTTGATATTAACTTAAAAATAAATGGTGACATAAAGTATCAATTACTTCCTAAACCTCATTTATTAATCAGCGACTCATCATTATCAATAATTGAAAATAATAATCAAAAAATGTTAGTAGATACAAAGAATCTTAAAGTTTTCTTACTTTCTAATAGCTTATATCCCAAATCTAAAATTAGTTTTGAAAAATTTGAGATACAAAATACTAATTTTTTATTAAGACTTAAAGAATATAATATTTTAAGAAATTATTTTCACAATAGCAAAAGCAAACCATTTTATATTAAAAAGAGTAAAGTATTTGTAATAGATGAAAATGATGAAACTTTAATTATATCACCAATAGAAAAGATTAATTTTACTACCTCTAAACAAGACGATTTCAAAAAATTAAATATTAAAGGAAATTTATTTGATTTAAACTTCAAATCATTGTGGAAAAAAAAATATGATTCTCAAACAAATTCACAAATAGAGATAGACTTTAATGAGCCAAATATTTTGATAAAAAATCAGTTAAATTATAACAACAATTCTAACTTTAATGGATTTACATCAATAAATTTTTTAAATCAGAAAATTGAAATAGATTATAATGTTAAAAACAATCAAATTACTTTAAAATCAGATAATAATAACAACATTCAAATCGACACAAAAATAGAATTATCACCGTTTAATCTTAATTCTTTTATTACATTGAATAAGCAAAATTTAAATTTTTTGGTCGATGAATTAATATTTTCCATTTTAAATTTAAATTCCAATTTAATAGGTAATTTAAACGGAGATATTAAATTTCTTTTTACTAATATTGAGCATGAACTTATAAGAAATGGCAATATAAATTTAAATATAAGCCAAAAAACAATCAAGGCTAGTGAAGTTTTGTTTAATATTGGCAAAATTGGTCAAATTGAAACTGAAATAAAATATACAGAGGAAAATGGAAATACAATATTTCATTCTTCAAATTCTTTATTCATAAAAAATAAAAAAGAGTTTGCCAAAAAATTTCAAGTAAAATTGGATAAAATTAAAGACATAAATGTTATCCATTTTAAAATTGAAAAAAATATTTCTTCAGGATTAATATCAATATTTGATATAAAAATAAATCAAACAGGAGATGATGTTAAAAACAATGTTAAATCTAGATATAACATTAGAAATTCTCAGGAGCTTAAATCTTTATTTAAAAATATTATTAATAGCTAGTCTGGTTTTATCATTTTATTAGGATCAACAATCTTATTATATTCTCTCTCGTTTATTAATCCTGATTTTAATGCTTCAGCTTTTAGAGTAGTTTTATTTTTTAATGCATTCTTAGCAATCTTTGCGGCATTATCGTAGCCAATCTTTGGTGATAAGGCAGTTACCAGCATTAAAGAGTTATCTACTAAGTTTTTAATTCTATTTTTGTCAGCCTTTAGTCCAGATATACAATATTTTGCAAAACTTTTTGTGCTATCCGAGAGAATTTGGATTGATTGAAGTACATTGTGAATTATTAAAGGTTTAAAAACATTAAGCTCAAAATGACCATGTGATCCAGCCATTGTTATTCCATTGTGGTTACCAATTACTTTTACACATACCATTGTTACAGCCTCACACTGAGTTGGATTTACTTTACCAGGCATAATTGATGATCCAGGTTCATTCTCTGGCAATATCAACTCTCCATATCCAGCTCTTGGTCCTGAACCTAAAAATCTAATATCATTTGCTATTTTCATTAAACATACTGCAGTTGTATTTAATGTACCTGAGTAATTTACTATTGCATCATGAGCTGCAAGTGCAGCAAACTTATTTTTAGCTGGTTTAAAAGGTAACTTGGTTATTTTTTTAATTTCATTTACTATTTTTTTATCAAAATTTTTTTTGGTATTAATACCTGTACCTACCGCCGTCCCACCTTGTGCTAAATAATAAATTTCATTTAGTGAAACTTTTATTCTTTTAATGCATTCTTCTAGCTGAGATTGATAGCCAGAAAATTCTTGACCTAAAGATAAAGGAGTAGCATCTTGTAAGTGAGTTCTACCTATTTTGACTATTTTATTAAACTCTTTTACCTTTTTTTTTAATTCTTTATTTAACAATACCAAACTTGGTAATAGTTTTTCTCTAGTTTCCATTGCTATTGCAATATGCATTGCAGTAGGAAAAACATCATTAGTAGACTGAGATTTATTTACATGATCGTTAGGATGTACAGGTTTTTTTGTTCCCTTTTTTCCATTTAGTATTTCAATCGCTCTATTAGAAATAACTTCATTCACATTCATATTTGTTTGTGTTCCAGAGCCAGTTTGCCAAACTTTAAGGGGAAAATGATCATCTAATTTTCCCGTAATAACCTCATTAGAAGCGCGCACAATTGATTTATAAACTTTTGAACTAATATCTTTATTTTTAAAATTTGTTACAGCGGCTGCTTTTTTTATAATAGCAATAGATTTTATTAACTTTGGTCTGACTAATACATCTCCAATATCAAAGTATTTTTTTGATCTTTGTGTGGATGCTCCCCAATACTTATCCACAGGCACATTTATAGAACCAATGCTGTCATATTCTTTTCTGAATTTCATATTTTAGTTTTGAGAGTATATTTATACATTTATACATTAAATAATAATAAAATCATATAGGAGTAAAATGACAAATTTTGAAAAAGTCGGTGTGTTTATGAAAACTTTTAATCAAGATGTAAAAGATTCATCAAGTTTAAGCACAGATAAAATTAATTCGTTAAGAATTTCATTGATTAATGAAGAGCTAGAGGAACTTAAACAAGCAATATCAGAAAAAAATTTGACTGAAGTTGCAGATGCATTAACAGATATTTTGTACGTTACTTATGGCGCAGGTCATGCTTTTGGTATTAATTTAGATAAATGTTTCGAAGAGGTTCAAAAATCTAATATGAGTAAATTGGGAAAAGATGGAAAACCAATATATAATGAATTTGGAAAAGTTATGAAAGGACCAGACTATTTCAAACCAGATTTATCAAAATTTATTAAATAGTTTATATCCAATTGGGTCTTAGCACTTTTATTTTTGCATCTCCACATTTTAGTTCTTTATCAAAATTAAAGCTTTTATCTTCCAATTTTAGTAAAGCAAATGGATTTTTATTATTTATTAATAACTTTCCAATATTTTTTTCTTCACAAGTAATTTCTTCACTATTTATTTCACCATCTAAAACTTTAATTGCAAATAACCTCTTACTAAGTTTATCTTTATGTTTTATTCTAGCTGTATTCTCTTGACCCACATAACATCCTTTTTTAAAATCAATTCCGTTAAGCTCCTCAAAATTGCACTCGATTCCAAATATTTTATCCTGAAGTTTATTTGTATCAATTTGAGCGATACCTAATTCGTGACTATAGTTATAATATTCATCAATGTCAGAAACTTCTAAACCCAATTTTTTAATAGAAAGATATAGTTTTTCTAAATTTATCACTAGTCGAGCTCCTAATTTGTCAGATCTAGGATCTAAAAAAATAGGATCTTCTCTAAATTTAATTGTAAAACCGTTTTCATCTTTAGAATTTTCTAATTCTAGGAATTTTTCCTTTGTTAAATTAGCAACTACAAACTCATTACTCAGATTTAAAATATCTACTTTAGATCTAAGCTTGTATAAATTTAACTGTTTATATAAATTTTCAATAATTTTCTTTTCACAATCTAAAAAATATCCAGATTTGTGTTTAATAATTATAAAATCGTAAAGATATTTGCCTTGTGGGGTTAATAGAGCTGAGAAACAACTTCTATCCTCTGATACATTTTCAATATTATTTGTAATTATATTTTGTAAAAATCCTTTTACATCATCTCCATTAATATAAAGTAGACCTCTATCCTCTAAAATGTAAACACTATTTCTATTCATATTGTAATACTATAACAAATGATATAAGTAGTTTTTTTATAAATGTTAGACCTAATAATCAAAAATGGAAAGTGTTATATTGATAAAGATCTTAAAGATGTTGACATAGGCATTCAAAATAGCAAGATTGTAAAAATTGGTAAGTTGAATGAAGACTCAAGACAATCAATTGATGCGACTGGACTTACTGTTCTTCCTGGTTGTATTGATACTCAAACACATTTTAGAGAACCAGGCTCGACAGACACTGAGGATTTAGCTTCAGGAAGTAGGGCGGCAATTGTTGGAGGAATTACTTCAGTATTTGAAATGCCAAATACTAATCCTGCAACTACTAACAGGGCAGAATTTCAAAGAAAAATAGATTTAGCAAAAAATAGAATGTACTGTAATCATGCATTTTATTTTGGAGCAACTCCCACCAACCAAAGCGAATTAGCTGATCTTAAAGGTTTAGATGGATGTTGTGGCGTTAAATTATTTGCAGGTTCGTCTACAGGAACTTTACTAGTTCATAAAGAAGAAGACATTGAAAAAGTATTTGAAAGTACATCTAAAATTGTTGCAGTTCACTCAGAAGATGAAGAAATTTTAAATCTTAGAAAGAAATTAAGAGAAAAAGGTAATGTTCATTCACATCCAATATGGAGAGACGAAGAATGTGCAATTTCTTCTACTAGAAAGATAGTTAAAATCGCAAAAAGATTAGGTAAAAAAGCTCATATCTTACATATTACAACAAAACAGGAGATTGATTTTTTATCTCAGAATAAGGGAGACATAACTTTTGAAATAACTCCCCAACATTTAACGATGTATGCTCCAGATTGTTACGACAAGCTTGGAACCTATGCTCAAATGAACCCACCTATAAGAGAAAAAAGTCATTATGACAGACTATGGTATGCGGTTAGAAATAATTATAATGATACTATCGGTTCAGATCACGCCCCACATCTGAGGGTAAATAAAGACAAAGAATATCCAGATACCCCTTCAGGAATGCCAGGGGTTCAAACATTATTACCTGTGATGCTAAACCATGTAAATGACGCAAAACTAACTTTAGTTCAGCTAATGAATCTCATCTGTGAAAATCCAGCAAAAATTTTTGGCATAATAGGCAAGGGATATTTAAAAGAAGAATATGATGCAGATATTACAATTGTTGATATGAATAAAATTATTGAAATCAAAAATGAGAAAATAGAAAGTAAATGTGGATGGTCACCTTTCGATGGACATAAATTTAAAGGAACTCCAATATATACAATCATAAATGGTGAAATTAAAATGAAAGATGGAGAAATTCTTGGAGAAGCTTCAGGTAAACCTATAAGATTTGACAATTAAGTTAATCTATTTGGTAAGAATTTTATTTTCTATTAAATTTTGTGTGATCTCATCCAGAATTGCAGGATCGTCAATTGTTGCTGGCATTTTATAGTCTTCCTTATCAGCAATTTTTCTAATAGTTCCTCTCAATATTTTTCCCGATCTTGTTTTAGGTAATCTTTTAATAACTATAACAACTTTAAATGCTGCAACTGGACCAATTTTATCTCTTACCATTTGAATACACTCTTTTGAAATAGTGTCATTATCTTTTTCAACTCCAGTTTTTAATACAACTAAACCAATAGGCAATTGTCCTTTTAATTTATCTGCAACCCCTAGAACCGCACACTCAGCAACTGACTGATGCTCTGATAAAACCTCTTCAATTGCACCTGTCGATAATCTATGACCAGCAACATTAATTATGTCGTCTGTTCGTGACATAATCCATATATATCCATCTTCATCTATATGACCAGCATCATATGTTTGATAGTAACCCTTATAATTACTCATATAATTTTCTTCGTATCTCTTATCAGCGTTCCAAAGGGTAGGAAATGTTCCTGGAGGCAAAGGTAACTTAACAACTATATCTCCCATCTCATTTGGTTTTGCAATCGAATGATCTGGTTTTATTATTTTTACATCGTAACCTGGAACTGCTTTACACGCTGAACCATACTTAGTTTTTTGCATTTCTATTCCAGTACAATTTGAACTTATTGCCCAACTAGTCTCTGTTTGCCACCAATGATCTATCACGGGAACATTTAAAAGATTTTCAGCCCATTTTATTGTATCAGGATCAGCTCTTTCTCCAGCTAGAAATAAAGATTCAAAAGAACTTAAATCATATTTTGAGAAAAAATTTCCAACTGGATCTTCTTTTTTAATAGCTCTAAATGCTGTTGGAGCAGTGAATAAAGATTTAATTTTGTACTCTGAAATTATTCTCCAAAATACTCCTGCATCAGGAGTTCCAACTGGTTTCCCCTCAAATAAAACTGTTGTACACCCTTTAAATAATGGAGCATAAACAATATATGAATGTCCTACTATCCAACCAATATCACTTGCCGACCACCACACATCATTCTCATCAACATTATAAATATTTTTCATTGTCCATTTAAGAGCAACTATATGACCTCCAATATCTCTAACTATTCCTTTTGGTATTCCTGTAGTTCCAGATGTATATAAAATGTAAGCAAACTCATTTGCTCCGATTTCAACGCAATCTTTATTTTTGGCATTAACAAGTGCCTCATCCCAACTGATTTCAAGTGGAGAGTTAAGTTTTACCTCGTTATCTTTCCTTTGAAAGAAAATTACTCTCTCAACTTTATGTTTTGCAAGTTTCAATGCTCCATCAACTAACGGTCTATACTCAACTGTTCTTCCTGGTTCAAATCCACAGGATGCAGTAATTAAAATTTTTGCTTTACTATCATCAATTCTGCTTGCTAATTCATTTGAAGCAAATCCACCAAAGACAACTGAGTGTATTGCGCCAATTCTTCCACAAGCCAACATTGCTATAACTGCCTCAGGTATCATCGGCATGTAAATAATAACTCTGTCTCCTTTTTTGATACCTTGATTGTCTAGTGCTCCAGCAAATTTTGAAATTTTTTCTTTTAATTCACTATATGTAAATTTTGCTTTACTATTAGTAATGGGGCTATCATAGATTAAAGCTGTCTTGTCACCGTTACCTTTATCAATATGAGCATCAATTGCGTTGTAACAGGTGTTTGTAACCCCATCTTCAAACCATTTA
Organism: uncultured Pelagibacteraceae bacterium; assembly: GCA_902549785.1. The sequence continues at coordinate 7,449 of CACCWT010000016.1, read as the reverse complement.
TAAAATGGAGGGTTAGACTTGTTTAAAATCTTAGTGGGTTTTTTAAACCAGAAGACATCATCAGACACGTTTTTCCAAAATTCCTCGGGATTTTGTATAGATTCTTGATAAATTTTGTTAAAACTATTTTTCATAGTGATTTGTTTTTTGATACACTTTTATAATGATTTTATGCAACAGGTTGTATTTAATTTTATAAAGTAAGTAAAATCAATACTTTTTAGAGGTCAAAAACTCTTCAATAAACTAAATTTTTTTGCTATCTAACCCTAACTTTAGGCTAATCATTAGATTAGTCTGTAGTTTAAATTTAAACTAATAAAAAAACTAACTATGAGGGAGTTTTTTATGAAGACAATAAAAATGTTAGCATTAGCGGCAGTGCTTTTCGGAGCAACTACAGCAGCTAACGCAGCGACAGCCTTTTTAGCTACAGACGATTTCGTAGGTATTTCGTTTTGGTTAATATCAATGGGTATGTTAGCAGCTACAGCATTTTTCTTTATGGAGCAGGCTAATGTCAGTTCACAATGGAGAAAATCAGTTAACGTAGCTGGATTAGTAACAGGTATAGCATTTATTCACTATATGTATATGAGAGCAGTATGGATCGAAACAGGTGATACTCCAACTGTTTACAGATACATTGACTGGTTAATTACTGTACCACTACAGCTAGTAGAATTTTACTTAATTCTTTCAGCAGTAAGAAAAGTTGACACAAACATATTCTGGAGAATCTTAATTGGTTCACTAGTTATGTTAATAGGTGGATATCTTGGAGAAGCTGGATTCATCAACGCTACACTAGGTTTCATAATCGGTATGGCTGGATGGATTTACATTCTTTATGAAATCTTTTCAGGGGAAGCAGGAAAAGTTGCTGCTAAATCTGGAAATAAATCTTTAGTAACTGCATTTGGAGCTTTAAGAATGATTGTTACTGTAGGTTGGGCTATTTACCCATTAGGTTACATTTTTGGTTACCTAACAGGTGGAATAGATGGTAACGCGTTAAACGTTATCTATAACTTAGCAGACTTTGTTAATAAAATCGCATTTGGTTTAATTATCTGGTCTTGTGCAGTTTCTAACTCTACAAGAAGAGCCTAGTAACAATTAGTTACGATATATATAAAATAGGGCAAGTTTGATTACTTGCCCTATTTTTTTTTGTGCTTATATAAAAGCAATGGCTAAAATCAAATATATTGAACACAATGGAAAAGAGCATGTAGTTGAAGTCCAAAATGGGCTTACAGTTATGGAAGGTGCTGTTCAAAATGATATTCCTGGAATTGATGCAGATTGTGGAGGTGGCATGTCTTGTGCTACATGCCATGTTTATGTGAAAGAGGATTGGAATAATAAATTACCAAAAAAAGAAATGGGTGAAGATGATATGTTAGATCAAGCCTATGAACCAAATTCAAATAGTAGGTTAAGTTGTCAAATTATGGTTTCTGATGACTTAGATGGTTTAAGTGTTTATATGCCGGAGAAACAAGTTTAATGATTAAAACTGATGTTGTGATAATCGGCGCAGGTCCAACAGGATTATTTTGTGCACATCAACTTGGTATTATTGGATTAAAGTGTGAAATAGTTGATAACTTAGATAAGATAGGTGGTCAATGTATAGAGCTTTATCCTGACAAACCAATTTATGATATTCCTGCAGTACCGAAATGTACTGGTGAAGAACTGACAAATAATTTAATTGAACAAATTAAACCATTTAATTTTAATTTTCACTTAAATGATAGAGTTCAAGAACTTAAGAAAGAAAATGATAATTGGATTGTTAAAACAACGAATGAGAAAGAATTTTATGCACCAAACGTTGTAATAGCTGGAGGCGTTGGATCATTTGAACCAAGAAAGTTTCCGACAAAAAGTGCAGAAAAGTTCGACGGAACCTCAGTTTTGTATTCAATTAAAGATAAATCAATTTTTAAAGATAAGTCAGTTGCTATATTTGGTGGCGGAGATAGTGCTCTTGATTGGGCAATTGAACTATCTAATACTTCTAAAGTTTCACTTATTCATAGAAGAGAAGAGTTTAGAGGGGCACCTTCGAGTGTTCAAAAAATTAAAGAATTAAGTGAAAAAAATATAATTAATTTATTTACTAAATACTCAATTAAAGATGTTAAAGGAAATGGATCTTTAGAAGAAGTGGAAATTAAAAGTGAAGACGGGGATAGTAAAATAATAAAAGTAGATTATGTTTTGGGTTTCTTTGGTTTGATAATGCAACTTGGACCAATAGCTGAGTGGGGCCTTAATTTAGATAAAAAAGCAATCCCGGTTAATACTGAAAACTTTGAAACTAATAAAAAAGGTATATTTGCTATTGGCGATATATGTACTTACCCAGGAAAACTTAAATTAATTTTATCAGGTTTTCATGAAGGCGCTTTAGCTGCCAGAGGTTGTTTTAAATATGCAAGACCTGATGAAAAATACAGATTTGAATTTACAACTGCATCAAACACAATCAAAGACAGATTAGGCGTAAAATAGTGATCGAATTATTTACAGCTGACACTCCTAATGGCTGGAAAATTAGCATTATGTTAGAGGAGATAAAATTTGATTACAAAATAACAAAAGTTAATCTAAGTGAGGGTGAGCAACACAAGCCAGAATTCAAAAAAATTAGTCCATTTAACAAAATTCCAGTGATAACCGATCATGAAAGTAATAAATCAATCTTCGAATCAGGAGCAATACTGATGTATCTAGGTGAAAAAAGTAAAATGTTTTATCCTGAAGAGAATAGACTAGAGATAAATCAATGGTTAATGGCCCAAATGGGTTTGATTGGTCCAATGATAGGACAACATCATCAGTTTCATTATTATCATCAAGGTAAAAGTGAGTGGGGAGAAGAAAGATACTTTAAAATTACAAGAAAACTATATGAGGATTTGGAAGCAAGACTTTCTGCTAGTGATTATTTAGCAGGCAAAGAGTATTCAATTGCAGATATCGCAACATGGTCTTGGATTGCAAGACATAAGAGACATGACATTGGATTAGAAAATTTTAAAGGTTTAGCAAGATGGTATGTGGATATTGCAAAACGACCTGCAGTCATAAAAGGATTTAAAGTATTAAATAAAGATGCTGAGATAGATTACCCTTAAATATCAGCGTAAACTTTTTCTTCTTTTTCGTGCTTTTCTTGCGCCGCTATACATAAAGTTGCAACTGGTCTTGCCATTAATCTTTTAAGACCAATAGGTTCTGCCGTTTCCTCACAAAAACCATAAGTTCCATCTTGTATTTTTTTTAAAGCTCCATCAATTTTGGAAATTAATTTAATCTGTCTATTGATTGCTCTCATCTCAACATTTTTTTCTGTATAAGAGCTTGCCTGGTCAACAATATCTGCAGATGCACTATTGTCATCCATTGAAGCGTTAAATATTGCTTCATTATTAGTTCTCTTAAGATCTTTTTTCCACTCCATTAATTTTTGTTTAAAATACGCAAGATGTTTTGCACACATATATTTTTCAGTTTCTTTTGGGATATATTTTTTAGAGATCTTTACCATACTCAAATTTATAAATCTGGTGAATATATTCATCATTTATTGAGTGTCAAGAATGGATTAATTGTATAAATTAATGAAAATGGCTATTTTTAAAAAAGATATAAGTAATTTATTTTATATTTTTGTTTCAGCTCACTTAATCATATGGACATTAGTTCCAAGTTTAACAAATAACAATTTACCACTTGATACTATAGAGGCCTTAGCATGGGGTAGTAATTTAGACTGGGGATTTAATAAGCACCCGCCAATGAGTGCATTTTTACCTGAAATATTTTACCAAATCTTTGGACCTCAAGACTGGGCTTATTATTTGTTAAGTCAAATCTGTATCGCAGTCTCATTCCTTGTAGTTTTTAAGTTAGCTGAAGATTTTTTTGATAACAAAATTTATTGTTTATTATCTGTTTTGTTATTAGAGGGAATATATTTCTATAACTTCACTACACCTGAATTTAATGTAAATGTTTGCTTAATACCGTTTTGGTCTCTTTCTGTATATTATTTATGGAGAGGAATTAAGAATAACAAAATAACAGATTGGCTTTTACTCGGTCTATTTGCTGGACTTGGGTTTCTATCTAAATATTTATTTGTCTATTTAGGTTTAGCAATAGATGTACTTTTAATTTACATGATTTATACCAAAAGACTAAATTTAAAGTGCCTAGTTTCTTTCGTTCCTTTTATTATAATTTTATTACCACACATTATTTGGTTAACTGAGAATGATTATACAACTATTACCTATGGACTTCTCAGAACTGGTTCAGAGGAAGCAAGTATTTTAAACCATATAAAACATCCTGCGATCTTTTTAGGTAAGCAAATTGGTATATTATTGCCGTTTTTATTAATGATTTTTGTTATAGTTAAAAAGTTTAGATTAAATATTAATTTAAACGACGAAAAGCTTTTGTTTTTATTATCAATTAATTTAATTCCAATATTTTTTATTTTTCTTACATCATTTACTATGGGCGTAAAAATTAGAACTATGTGGATGACGCCATTTTATATAAGCTTTGGTTTGTTATTTGTTTATATTTTAAAATCAGAAATCAATTTTGAAAAAATGAGAGCCTTTTCTTCAATCTTTTTGACATTATTCTTATTATCTCCAATTCTGTATTCTTATGTTTCAATTTCTAAAACTGATAAAAGAACTGATTTTGAGGGTAAAAATTTAGCTAAGCAGGCTAAAGTTTTTTTTGAAACTGAAGGTGAGAAACTTGGAAAAATGGAATATATTAAAGGTAATGAGTGGATTGGAGGAAATATATCTTACCATCTTCCAGAAAGACCAAAATGGATTTATAGTTCAAATGAAGTCCAATTGTGCAACAAAGATATGAAATGCTTAACATATAAATGAAATTTCAATTAAACCAAAAAAACAAGAGACTTTTGTTCATTATTGGAATTGTTGTTTTAATTGAACTTTCAGGATATGGCTTTTTTGCTTCTCTATTTAGACTGATAGGCTCAGTTAGTTAATGAAAATAGTAATTCTAATTCCAGTCTTTAATGACTTTAAATCTGCATCAAAATTAATTGAAGAAATTGATATTAATATTTCTGAGCTTAAAGCAGCATTTTCAGTAATAGTAGTGAATGATGCTTCCACTGAGGAAAAAATTTTAGAAACTAAAAATTTAAATAATATTAAATCACTAAAATTAATAAATATGAGAAATAATAAAGGACATGCGCGTTGTATTGCAGCAGGTCTTAAACATATTTCAGAAAATGAGGATTTTGATTATATAATTCCAATGGATGGTGATGGAGAAGATAGACCTGAAGAGATAAGCAACTTTGTAGAAAAGATTAAAGATAATCCTAATAATACCATTGTCGGTGAGAGAGTTAAAAGATCAGAGGGTTTAATTTTTAAAATATGTTATTTTATACACAAAATAATTACTTATACATTTACAGGGAAATTTATAAAATTTGGAAATTTCACTTGTCTTACAAAACAAACTGTTAAAAAATTAATCCAAGAGAAAGCAACTTGGAGTAGTTTTTCTGGTTCTTTGGCAAAAACTGAAAATAATTTAATTAAATCTCCATCAATAAGAGGCTCAAGATACTTTGGCCCTTCAAAAATGAGTTTTTTTAATTTAATAAACCATTCTTTAGCAATTATTGCTGTGTTTAAAACTGGGGTAATCTTTAGATCGATTGCATTTTATGCGATATATTTAATTATTATCGCTGAATATATAAGTATAATTACAGCCATACCTCTAGCTTTAATTATTATATTTGGTCTGGTTATTTTAAAAATCTCAGGAAGAGAAAATATGACTGAGTTTAATAATTCTTTAACAAACATTTCAGATATTGACATATTAAAATAATTTATTTTAAATAATTTATGAAAAATTTTTATCGTAAGGTTGCTTTTGGACTAGGACCTAAAGATAAAGCTCCATCAGACCCATTAAAGTGGGCAACAAGTCAATTAAATGAAATTCCAGAATTTTCCTGGAAGGGAAAAATTTTACCAGAGAAAGAACTTAGAAATTATTATCGAGATTACGTTTATGGAGATAGAAAAGTTTTAAGAAAAAAATTTAAAAATGATAAAGATGGATATAAAAGAGAAAAAAATAAGTTAAGACATGTAACAGGCCAAAAATTTTGGTGGAATCTTGAATTATGTATCAGACATTCTGAAGCTTTAAAAAGTGAAACTCCTGTTTTAGCTAAGTTATGGTATTTTTGGGGAAACCACTTTGCAATCAGTGAAAAAGATTTTTTAGCACAATATACAACTGGAGCTTATCAAAGAGAAGTTATTAGAGCTAATATGAATCAGAACTTTGAAAAAATGGTTCAAGAAGCAACAGTGGCTTGGACTATGATACATCATTTAGATAATAATGATAATGTTGGACCTAAAAGCCAAGAAGCACAATGGGCTAAGGAAAAGGGAAGAAAAGTTGGTGTAAATGAAAATCATGCAAGGGAATTATTAGAGCTTCATACTGTTTCACCTGATTGTGGTTACACTCAAGAAGATGTTATTCAAATGGCATATGTAATGAGTGGATGGAGACCTAACTGGGGAAAAAAAAGATTAGAAACTGGAGATGTTCATTTTAATGGTGAATATCATCAACCAGGCACTAAAAGAATTTTAGGTAAGAAGTATAAATCAGGAAGAAAGAGTTTATCAGCCGTAATTACTGATCTAGTAAATCATCCATCTTGTAGAGAATTTATTGCAATGAAACTTTGCAGGTATTTTATAACCGACAATCCAACAAAAGAAATGATGGAACCAATTATCAGAGCTTGGGAAAAATCAGATGGTTTTCTACCAGATGTTCATAAAGCAGCAGTCGAAGTTGCTTTCAATTATTCTGAAAAATATAATAAATTCCAAAATCCAGAGAATTGGCTTTTAATAATGAGTAAAATGTCTGATGTGGAATTAGTACCAACGCCAAAATTGATGGATTTATATACTTTAGGTTTAAAACCAACCCATGAGCAAAGATCATTAGAATATTTATTAAGAGAACTTGGTCATCATCCATATTTAGCAAAACAACCTAATGGATGGTCAGATGTGTCTGATGATTGGATGTCACCTGAATTATTAATTAGAAGACTCGTTTATGCTAAAGAAGCATATTACAAAAAAAATAGAAAATCACAGACAAATGAATTTTATGAGGAGATGGTTGAAAAAAATTATGACAATCCAAGTGAAATTCTTAAGACCATAAATCAGCAAGGTGACCTTTCTAATAGACATGTGATGCTGTTTAACTTACCGGAGACCCTTAAATCATGAAAATATCAAGAAGAAACTTTTTAAAAGGATCAGCAACAACCTTATTTTTAGCAGGTTTTAATTTTCCTGTTTT